>VYEH01000203.1:0-18165 GCA_009843005.1 Pseudomonadota bacterium
ATTGTGTAAACCATGTCTCCGGAATACTGTGTAAGCTATGTCTCGCTAAGCACAGGCGGAAGTGGGTTGCTAGTTCAGCCGCTGGTCCGCATGCGCACGCAGGTATCGTTCCACGTAGTCCCTGTAATGGGCCATCGCCTGTCGTGTGAGTTCGCCACCGCCCTCCGGGAATTCGAGCGTGTGCCCGTCGGGGAACACCAGGCTGCGAACCGGCATGACCTCCCGGGTCGCGCTGGTGATGAAGCTCTCCGTGGCGTTTGCCGCATCCTGAAGTGAAATGTCGCGCAAGAGTATGTCCAGGCCGTGAGCGGCACAGGCTTCGTTCAGCGCCTCTCGCGTCAGTCCGCGCAGTTGCCCCGCAGATTCGCCCGGGGTGCAGATATCGTCATCGATGACGAAGAAGACATTGCTGTTGGAAGACTCGGTAACCAGGCCCGCGTCGTTCAGCATGATGCAATCGTCCGCACCCAGTTCACGCGCTTCAATGACGCCGAGAACGTTGTTCAGGTAGTTGCCGCCCTTGATGTTGGGATTGAGCGCATTGATGGGATTGCGGCGCGTTTGCGACACGGCCAGGCGTACACCCCGGCTGTAGAAGTCCGCCCGCCAGGGGAGCAGTTCCTTGACGATGATCACATAGCGGTTCGGCAGCTCCGGATTGGGAAACAGATCCACCGGACCCTCGCCGCGCGTGACGCAGTAGCGCACGTAGACGTCCTGCCCGGCTGCGCCGGCGCCCGATGCCATGAACGTCCTGCGAATCTCCTCCATCATCTGCTCCCTCGTCAGTCGCAGGCGCAGGTGGATCAAACTCGCGGAATTCTCCAACCTTTCCCAGTGCTCATCGAAGAACAGCGGGATGCCGCCGTAGGTCCGAAACACCTCGTAAATGGAGTCGCCGTACAGAAACCCCCGATCCATCACCGGAATCCGCGCCTCGCCTACAGGCGTGATGACTCCATCCACGTTCGCCATGTTCTGAATCTCATTCACGACGCTCTCCCAACAATTCTTTGTACGACGCTCGCAACGAACACCCTTGCGAGCGTCGTGTGCGCGGCGCGGGGCCATGGACGGCCAGGAGCGTCGCGCACCGATTTGAGCCCGCCATGGATGGCGGGCGAAATTAAGCTCGCAAGGGTATTCGCGACGGGCCTCTCTGCAAACACCACCTCAACCCTCCCTCAACCGAACCCTGAGATTTCGCTCAAGATCGCCCCGCACCCGCTCGATATCCCCAACCCCGCAGACCGACCTGAGATCCGTCACCGGCAGCGCCTCGAACCCGCAAGGATTGATTCTGGAGTAGGGCTCAAGGTTCATGTTCACGTTCAACGCGATGCCATGGTACGAGCATTGCCGGCTGATCTTCAGCCCCAGCGCCGCCAGCTTGCAGCCGTCCACATAGACGCCGGGCGCATCGCGGCGCCCCTGCGCTTCAACGCCATATTCAGCCGCTGTATCCACAACCGCCCGCTCCAGCGCCTCCACCAGGCCGCGAATGCCCAGCTTCAAACGGGCCAGGTCCAGCAACGTATACGCCACAAGTTGGCCTGGTCCGTGGTAGGTGACCTGTCCCCCCCGGTCGACCTTCAGAACCGGGATGTCTCCGGCATCGAGCACGTGCGCCGCGTTGCCGTTAAGCCCGAGCGTATAGATGGCGGGATGCTCGACAAACCAGACTTCGTCCCGGGTTTCCCGGCTGCGCCCGGCGGTAAAGCGCTTCATCTCCTCCCACACCGCCGGGAGGGGGCGCTGCCCGAGGACGCGCACGGCAAAGCCATCGATCACCGCACCAGCCAGCCCCGCGATGGCGGACCGATCATTCGAACCAGAGGATGAATTCGTCCTTGATCCGTTTCCACAGCCCGGCTTCGCCCACGTCGGCGAGCGCCACCAGGGGCAGAACCGCCAGTTCCTCGTCGTTCATGGTAATTGTGACGGTCCCCAGCGCCATACCCGCCTCGATAGGCGCCGTCAACTCGGTGTCCAGGGCCGTGGCGGAATCGAGCGAGTCGTAGCGGCCCTTGGGAATCGTCAGGAAGTAGTCCTGCGCAACGCCCAGCGCGACGGTTTCGGTTTCTCCTTTCCAGACGCGTGCGGTGGTCACCTCGTCGCCTTCGGAGTACAACCTGTAGGTTTCGAAAAACCGGAAACCGTAGTTCAGCAGCGCCTGACTGTCATTGGCTCTCGCCTCGGCGCTGTGCGATCCCATGACCACCGACACCAACCGCATGCCCGCGCGTACCGCCGACGTCACCAGGCAATAGCCCGCCGCCTCGGTGAAGCCCGTTTTCAGGCCATCCACCGACTCATCGCGCCACAGCAACAAATTGCGGTTGGGCTGCTCGATATCGTTGTAGGTAAATTCACGCTGGGAGTACCACATGTAATATTCCGGAAACTCGGTGATGATGGCCCGCGCGATCGTGGCGGCGTCCCGGGCGGTCATGTAGTGATCCGGATCCGGCAGTCCGGTGCTGTTGCGGAACGAACTGGATTCCATCCCCAACTGGTCGGCATAAAAATTCATGAGGTCGGCAAATACCTCCTCGGTTCCCGCGACATGCTCCGCCAGGGCCACGCTTGCATCGTTGCCGGACTGCACGATCATCCCCTGCAGAAGGTCCTCCACGGAAACGGCGGTGCCGAGCTCGATGAACGTTCGCGAGCCTTCCGTGCCCCAGGCCCTTTCGCTGACCCGGACCTCGTCGTCCAGATTGACCTGCCCGTCGCCCAGCGCCTTGAAGACCGTGTACGCGGTCATCAGCTTTGTGAGGCTGGCCGGCTCGAGAATCTCGTCCGGGTTGCTTTCGGCGACGATATCGCCGGTGGCGTGATCGATGAGAATATAACTCTTCACGCCCAGTTGCGGCGGTGCGGGAATGGGCACTTCCTGGCCGTGTAGCACGGGAGCGATTGCGAGGGTGAAGGCGGTCAGCATCCAGGTTCGGAGCATCGGGTTCCTCCTGATGGGCAACTGGGTGGGAATTGTATCGCGGTTCATGCTCCTTCGGCGGGCGCCCTGTCAAGATTCAGGTCCTCGACGCCGGCGAGAATGGCGCGTCCAAGTTGATGCACGGCCAGGGCGTACATGACACTGCGGTTGTAGCGGGTAATGACCCGGAAGTTGTGAAATCCGACCCAGTATTCCTGACCGTCCTCGCCTTCCAGAGACAGCAGGGTTACGGGCGTTTCGCCGGGCAGGTCCGCGGAGATCCCGTAACCGGCCTCACGCACCGAAGCCAGGGAATCGTTCAGGTCCATGCTGTTGTCCGATTCACCGGGAGCCCGGCCGTCGGCGAGCGCCGCGCGCTCCACCACCGTTTCGCCTGCCCGCCAGCCGTGGGCCTTGAAGTAGTTCGCCACACTGGCAAGCACGTCCTCCCAGTTTTCCCAGAGATCCCTTACGCCGTCGCCGTTGCCGTCCACGGCATAGGCGCGGAAGCTGGAAGATATGAACTGACCGGCGCCCATGGCGCCTGCATAGGAGCCGAGTAGCGTTTCCGGGTCCATCCCTTCCTCCCGAACGAGCAGGAAGAACGCCTCCAGTTCGGAGGTGAAGAATCCGGACCGCGGCGGATACGCGAAAGCCAGCGTCGCCAGCGCGTCGATGACCCGGTAACTGCCCATGCGCGTGCCGTAGTTGGTTTCCACCCCGGGTATGGCCACCAGCAGTTCAGGCGAGACGCCGAACGACTCGCTGGCGCTTTCGATTTCCCCGGCGTGCTCCTGCCAGAACGCAACGCCCCCGTTGACGCGGGTATCGGTCAGAAAGATGTCCTGGTACTCATGCCAGGCCAGGACCCTCTCGGCAGGCCTGGATATGGCTTCAAGGATACCCTGGTTGATCTCCGCGCCTTCCAGGATCGCACCCAGCTCGGCTGCTTCGAAGCCATGTTCCTCGACCATTCGTTCGACAAAGGCATCCCTCGCCGTTTCCACCGCCGCCGGATCGAAGTCCACGGCCCGGACGGCATTCGCCGCCATCGTCAACCCGATAACCAAAAGCCCGACGGGTACGGGCTGAAGACGAACAGTCACGTTACCAATAACCTCCGGTTGCCATGAATCGCCGTGAGGATGCCGAGTCCCGCCATGAGGGTCACCATGGAGGTGCCGCCGAGGCTGATCAGCGGCAGCGGCACGCCGACCACGGGGAGCAGGCCGCAGACCATGCCGGCGTTCACGAATACGTGCAGGAAGAAAGTCAGGCTGATGCCGCCCGCCAGCAGGCGGTCGAAGTTGTCCTGGGCCTGGGCGGCAATGTACAGCCCGCGCCCGACCACCACGAGATACAGCCCCAGCAGGAACAGCAGTCCGAGCAAGCCGAACTCCTCGCCCATGACGGCGAAGATGAAGTCCGTGGAGCGTTCCGGCAGGAACTCCAGGTGCGACTGCGTGCCGTTCAGCCATCCCCTGCCGAACAGACCGCCGGATCCCAGTGCGATCTTGGACTGGATGATGTTGTAGCCGGCCCCGAGCGGGTCCGATTCCGGGTTGAGGAACGTCAGCACCCGGGCGCGCTGATAGTCCAGCATGGTGGTCCACAATACCGGGGCCATGCCCAGGGCGATCACGCTCAATGCCGCAATCACTCGAAGGCTGACGCCGGCCAGAAGCACCGTGAGCCCCCCCGCGGCGAACACCAGCGCGGCCGTGCCGAGATCGGGCTGGCGAAGAATCAGCAACGTGGGGACCGCGACAATGCAGGCGAGCACCGTCAGATTCAGCAAGTTCGGGGGAAGGGCGCGGTCATGCATGTACCATGCGATGGTCAACGGCACCGCAAGCTTCAGAATCTCCGATGGCTGGAACCGGATAACTCCCCAATCCAGCCAGCGTTGCGCGCCATTACCCACCGCGCCGTCCACCAGCACCCACAGCAACAACCCCACGGAAGCGAGGAAAATCCAGGGAGTCCACAATCGCAGCGTGGCCGGTGCAACCTGAGCGGCCACGACAAAGGCCAGCAGAGCGACGGACAATCGAACCCCCTGCCGGATCAGCAGCGGCATGTTCTGGTCCACCGCGCTGTACAGGATCACCAGTCCGAGTGCGCAGACAGCGAGACTGCTGAATGCCAGCGGCAGGTCCATCGTGAAGCTGCGTCCCGGGAATGGGTTCCGGATGGCGGCCTGCGCCGCGCCGGCTTCAAGGGTGAATCGCCTAGCCATAATCCTCTGCCGCCAGCCAGGCGTCCAGGATCCTGCGCGCAGCCTGGGCGGGCAATCCGCTGCCCGATCCGCCGTTCTCCACCACCACGGCAACCGCGATGGTCGGATTGTCCGCCGGCGCGAAGGCGATGAACAGGCCATGGTCCAGAAGGCGCTCGTCCAGCGCCTCCTCGTCGTACTCCTCGTCCTGGGCCAGGGAAATCACCTGCGCCGTTCCGGTCTTGCCGGCAACGCGGTAGGGCGTCTGTTGCATCGCGAGACGCCCGGTGCCGCTCGGGTCCTCGGTCACGCCGATCATCGCTTCGCGAATGCGCTGCCAATGCCGCGGATCGATCTCCGGGAGGGAGTCGAGCCGCACCGGATCGATCGCGACCACTTCTCCGCTGACGGCGGTTTGCAATGCCACCGCCATGCGGGGCCTGAATCTCGCCCCTGCCGCCAGTGCGGCGGTTGCATGCGCCAGTTGCAAGGGCGTTGCGGTGGTGTATCCCTGACCGAGACAGGAAATAAACGTCTCCCACGGGAACCAGGTCTGGTCTTCACGTCGCGAGAAGTTGTTTCGTTTCCAAGTCCTGGAAGGCACCACGCCGCGGATCTCGCCGCCGATATCGATTCCGGTCCGGTCGCCGAATCCGAAAGTTCTCAGGGAGGAATCGATGGCGTCGATGCCGATGTTCACCGCCAGCCGGTAGAAGTACACGTCGCAGGATTCCACGACGGCCCGGTGCAGGTCCACCAGGCCGTGCCCTTCGCGCCTCCAGTCACGATACTGATGGGTCTGGCCGGGCAGTGAGTAGTGCCCGCCGCAAAAGGTGGGATCGTCCGGGTTGAGGGCGTTCAGGTTCATCGCCGCCAGACCCAGGAACGGCTTTACGGTCGAGCCCGGCGGGTAGCGCCCGGCCAGTGCCCGGTTGAACAGCGGCTTGTCGGGATCCGTCTCGAGCTCGCGGTAACCGCTGTGGCTCAATCCGGCGGCAAACCGAATGGGATCGAATGCCGGCGTGATGACCAGCGCCAGCACGTCGCCCGTGGCCGGTTCGACGGCGACGACCGCGCCACGCAAGCCTTCCATGGCCCTCTGGGCGGCCAGTTGAAGCTGGATATCGAGACTGACGACCAGGTTGTCGCCGGGGATGGGCCAGCGGGTGTCCAGGGTTCCGGGCATCGAGTCGGACGATGCCCCGATAGAAGCAGGATCCACCAGCACGCGCCCCTGCGCATTGACCAGTTGCTGGCGGAAACCGACCGTGCCGTGCAGTTCGTCCTGGTAGCTGCGTTCCACTCCGCTGATGCCGATGAGAGCGGTCGCCGCGTAGTTGGCGCGGTCGATTCGTTGCATGTCCGCGGCGCTGATACTGCCCATGTAGCCGATGGAGTGCCCGGTCAGATCGCCGTAGGGATAGTGGCGGATCAGGCCCTCGCGTATGTCGATGCCGCTGAACCGATGGCGTCTTGCCGAAAACCGTGCTGCCTGGGACTCGGTCAGGTTCGCAAGTACCACGCGTTCGAACCTGCGGTGGGAATTGATGGCGTCGATCAGGTTGCCGCGCTCCGCCGGATCCAGCAGTTCAAGAGCCTCCAGCGCCTGCAGCGACGCCGCAAGATCGACAATCTCCTCGGGAATCGCCACCAGTTCCCATGCCGGCAGGTTTTCCGCGAGCAACTGTCCGTTGCGATCGAAAATCAGGCCCCGAGTCGGCGCCAGGGGTTCGATTCTCACCCGATTGCCCTGGGCCAGTTCCGCAAAGACTTCGTGGTGGGAAACCTGGATATGGAACAACCGCCAGACCAGCCCCCCGCTCATCGCCACGACGAGAATGGCGGTAAACAACAGCCGTGAAGTGACCAGCCGTTGTTCCTTCCAGCGGTCCCGAATCTGAATCTGCCTGCGCATCGTCTAGGTTGCCTTCACGTTGTCACGGCCGAATCCACCCAGCGCGAACATGACGATCGGCCACAGCAACGCGCTGGAAAGAAGCGGCGCCCAGGTGATTGGGCCCGGAATCGCGCGCTGGCCGACGCCATCGATCCAGAACAGGAGGAAGTGGTAGAGAACGAGCATCAGCACCACCGTTACGGTCACCTGCCAGACCAGGGCGACGCGAATGCGCAGATGCAGGCGCAACGACAGATAGACGATCGGCAACAGCGCCAGCGCATGCCTTCCGAGCAGGGAACCGGTGAGCATATCCAGCGCAATGCCCATGGCGAAGGCCGCCAGCAGACCGAAGTGCTGGGGTTTGGCGATGGCCCAGTAGATCAGCACCAGGGGAACCCAGTCCGGCCGGAACGGCGCCATCCGGTCGCCGAGGGGGATGATCGACAACGCCAGCGCAACGACGAAGGTCGCCAGGGGCAGGAGAAACGGCTGTATCCGCGCGATCATCGTGCGTCTTCCGCCGGGCCGCTGTTCGCGGCGGTCAATCCGACTTCGTCCGCGTTCATCACCAGCAGAACCTCGCGGCCCCGGTCCAAGCCTGCACTGGGACTGGCGAGGACGTGGGCGAACGACTGCCCGGGACGGCGCTGCACGACCGTCACCCGGCCGACCGGGTATCCCGGTGGGAATACCCCGCCCAGCGCCGACGTCACGAGCAGGTCGCCCTCCTGTACGTCGGCGCTGTTGGTCAGGTAGGGCAGGTTCAGCAGGCCCGTTTCTCCGGTGCCCAGAGCGATGGATCGCAGACCGGTCCGGTTGATGGCGACGGGAAGCCCGTGATTGGAATCGCTGATGAGCACGGCCTGGGCGGTCAGGGCATCCACGATATCGATCTGCCCGACCACCCCGTCGGCATCCAGCAACGCCTGACCGACGTACACGCCGTTGAGGACGCCCCGGTTGATGGTGAACCGCTGCCGATAGGGGTCCGGGTCCACGGAAAGAATCTCGGCGACCAGCATCCGGCCGGCGACGCGCTGACTGGAATCCAGCATGGCGCGCAGCCGGTCGTTCTCCGCCTCCAGGGTGTCCATGCGCTGCAGACGCACGTCGTAGTCGCGAAGATCGCTCTTCAGGCGGGCGTTCTCGTCGAGCAGCGCGGCGCGGCTGGCAAAGGACTCGCTTGCCCGGCGCCAGGCAGAGAACGGTTGATCCACTCCGACCTGCACCGGGTAGACGATGACTGAAGCAACCTGGCGGACGCGGTCGAGAAACGCGGTTTCCCGGTGGTCCAGAATCATCATCGTCAGGCTGACGGCCGCGAGCAGCACAAGGCGAATGCTCAGCGCAGTCGCGGTCGATCTCTTGCCCGATTCAGCAGCCGGCATCTGCCAACCGGATTTCAGCCGAAGGCACCGCGCCGTACTCGAACCCGGATATTCGGATGCGGTAGGTTGCATGATGGCGACAGTTTACCAGACGCGTCGCCGCGCGGCCCGTGGCGGGAAGCGCCACGGGCTGTCAGTCAACGGCGAACACAGACGGCCCGTGTTCATCCAGCAACTCCAGTATTCGTCCGCCGCCGCGGGCCACGCACGTCAGCGGTTCGTCCGCCAGCACCACCGGCAGACCGGTTTCTTCCATCAGCAGTTTGTCCAGATCGGTCAACAGCGCGCCTCCGCCGGTGACGACGATGCCCGCCTCGGCCACGTCGGCTCCCAATTCCGGCGGCGTCTGCTCAAGTGCCATTCGCACCGCGCCCACGATCCCCTGCAGCGGTTCCTGGAGAGCTTCGAGAATCTCGTTGCTGTTCAGCGAAAACGCCCGGGGAACGCCCTCCGAAAGATTGCGTCCCTTGACCGAAGTTTCCTTGACCTCCTGACCCGGATAGGCTGTTCCGACCTCTATCTTGATGCGTTCCGCGGTGGCTTCGCCGATCAGCATCCCGTAGTTGCGCCTGACGTAGTTGATGATGGCTTCGTCGAAGCGGTCCCCGCCGATGCGCACGGAGGCGGCGTAGACGATGCCGTTGAGCGACATGATCGCCACCTCCGAGGTGCCGCCGCCGATATCCAGGACCATGGAACCGCGAGCCTCGTGAACCGGCATCCCGGCGCCGATGGCCGCTGCCATGGGTTCCTCCACCAGGAACACCCGGCGTGCGCCGGCCCGTTCGGTGGATTCGCGGATGGCCCGGCGCTCCACCTGGGTGGATCCGTAGGGAACGCACACCAGCACCCGGGGGCTCGGCCTGAAATAGCGGGATCCGTGCGCCTTCTTGACGAAGTACTGGAGCATTTTCTCGGTGATGTCGAAGTCGGCGATCACGCCGTCCTTCAGAGGCCGGATGGCGGTCATGTTGCCCGGGGTCCTGCCGAGCATGCTCTTGGCGTTGGACCCCACCGCCTGCAGGACGCTGCCTCCGCCGACCCTGTCCTCGCGGATGGCGACCACCGATGGCTCGTCGAGAATGACGCCCCGGCCACGGACGTAGATCAGGGTATTCGCCGTACCCAGATCGATCGAAAGATCGGTGGAAAAAACTCCGAGAAAGCGCTTTAACATTGTGGGACAAGGTCGCCACTTGAAACCAATCAGGCACTTTATCAACGGGTAGGACAATCGGCAAGGCGAAGTGGTATGGTTATGCGCCCGTTTTGCCTCCCCGAATGCCGTGTCCCTGAGCCTCGAAGATCTGCAGAGCCTCTGCATCCTGTCCCGCCTGGAGATCGCATCCGGGGAGATGGAAGGCGTGGCCGACAAGCTTTCGGAGATCGTCACCCTGGTGGACGCGCTGCAGGCGGTCGATACGGCCGGGGTGGAGCCGATGGCCCATCCACTGGACCGCGCCCAGCACCTGCGGGAGGATCGGGTCACCGAGTCCGACAATCATCTCCGGTACCAGCGCAACGCCCAGCGGGTGGAACAGGACCTGTACCTGGTGCCCAGGGTCATCGAATAACTGCTAGTGCTGCACGACGCAACCATTGCGCAACTGGCGGAAGCCCTCCGGGCCGGGAAATTCTCCGCGGTCGAATTGACCGACCATTTCCTGGCCCGAATCGAGCGGCTGGACGGCAATCTCAACGCCTTCATCACCGTCACCGCAGATTCGGCGCGCGCCCAGGCCGTGCGGGCGGACGCACGGCTCGCCGCCGGCGACGCGACCCCGCTGACCGGTATCCCCATCGCCCACAAGGACATTTTCTGTACCCGGGGAGTCCGCACTTCGTGCGGCTCCCGCATGCTCGACAACTTCGTGTCTCCCTACGACGCCACTGCGGTCGAGAAGCTTGAAAAGGCGGGGGCCGTCATGCTCGGCAAGACGAACATGGACGAACTCGCCATGGGGTCTTCAAACGAGAACAGCTCCTACGGGCCTGTTCGCAATACATGGAACAGGGATCTGGTTCCGGGCGGTTCCTCGGGCGGCTCGGCGGCTGCGGTCGCCGCACGCCTCGTGCCGGGCGCGACCGGTACGGATACCGGCGGATCGATCCGCCAGCCTGCCGCCCTGTGCGGCATCACCGGCATCAAGCCCACCTACGGCCGGGTATCCCGCTGGGGCATGGTCGCCTTCGCCTCCAGCCTGGACCAGGCCGGCGCCCTGGCGCGCACGGCGGAAGATGCCGCGTTGCTGCTGCAGGTCATGTCAGGCCCCGACCCGAGGGACTCCACGGCGCTGCCGGATCCCGTTCCCGACTACGCTGCGGCGCTTGCGAAGCCGCTTGAGCGCATGACCATCGGTGTGGTGGACGATTTCTTCGACGACGGACTCGACCAGGACAACGCGCAGCGTGTTCGTGACGCACTGTCGGTCATGGAGCGGCTCGGTGTCACGCTCAAGTCCATACGGCTGCAAAACATCGGACTGTCCGTGCCCGCCTACTATGTCGTGGCGCCGGCCGAGGCCTCTTCCAATCTGTCGCGATTCGATGGCGTGCGTTTCGGGCACCGCGCCGAGGGCGCCGGCGACCTGACGGAGATGTATATGCGTACCCGCGGCGAAGGCTTCGGGGCGGAGGTCAAGCGGCGCATCCTGACCGGCGCCTATGTGTTGTCCGCGGGTTATTTCGATGCCTACTACCTCAAGGCGCAGAAGGTGCGGCAGCTCATCAGCGAGGATTTTGCCCGCGCGTTCCGGGATGTGGATGCGATCGCCGGGCCCACCACGCCGTCGCCCGCCTTCCCCCTGGGCCAGAAGGTCGACGATCCGGTCCAGATGTACCTCAACGACATCTATACCATCGGCGCGCCTCTCGCGGGCCTGCCGGCGCTTTCCATGCCCTGCGGCCTGGTGCGGGGATTGCCGGTGGGATTGCAGCTCATCGGGCCACATCTCGGCGAAGGCCGGCTGCTGTGTGCCGCCCACGCGTTCCAGAGGGAGACGGAGTGGCACACGCTCGCGCCGCCGGGAATCTGAACATGGATTGGGAAGCCGTCATCGGATTGGAGATCCATACCCAGCTCGCCACCGCGAGCAAGATCTTCTCCGGTTCGTCCACGCGTTACGGCGCGCCGCCCAACAGCCAGGCGTCGCTGGTGGACCTGGGCTATCCGGGCGTACTGCCCGTGCTCAACGCCGAGGCCGTTCGCATGGCGGTCAGGTTCGGGCTGGCAACCGGCTGCACCATCGCCCGGCGCTCGATCTTCGCGCGCAAGAATTACTTCTATCCCGATCTTCCCAAGGGCTACCAGATTTCCCAGTATGAGTTGCCCATCGTTCACGATGGTCACCTGGAAATCATTCTCGACGACGGTGAAGTGAAGACCATCGGCATCACCCGGGCGCACCTGGAAGAGGATGCCGGCAAGTCTCTGCACGAGGACTTCCAGGGTCTCAGCGGCATCGATCTGAACCGCGCCGGAACGCCGCTGCTGGAGATCGTGTCGGAGCCGGACCTGCGCAGCGCCCGGGAGGCCGGCAATTACATGCGCGCCATTCACACACTGGTCCGGTATCTGGGCATTTCCGACGGCAACATGCAGGAGGGCTCGTTCCGCTGCGACGCCAACGTGTCGATCAGGCCCAGGGGAGAGACCGAACTCGGCACGCGAACCGAGATCAAGAACCTGAATTCGTTCCGCTTCGTCGAAAAGGCCATCCAGGTGGAGATCGAACGGCAGACCGACGTGCTCGAGGACGGCGGCAGCGTGGTCCAGGAAACCCGCCTGTACGACGCCGGCCGCAACGAGACACGCGCCATGCGGGGCAAGGAGGAGGCCAACGACTACCGTTACTTTCCGGACCCGGACCTGCTCCCGGTAGTAATCGGCGACGCCCTGATCGAGCGACTGCAAGCGGGTTTGCCGGAGTTGCCGGCGGCAAGGCGGGCGCGCTTCGTCGAGCAGTACGGGCTTCCCGCCCATGACGCCGTCGTCCTGACCGCCAATCCGGAATCGGCCGACTACTTCGAGGCGGCGGTGAGCGCGGCCAGTTCGGCCTCGCCGAAAACGGTATCCAACTGGTTCCAGGGAGAGCTGACCGCGATCCTCAGGCGAGAATCCGTCGAGGTGGCCGACACCCGGGTCAGCGCAGCGACGCTGGCCTCGCTGCTCGATCGCGTCGCCGACGGCACCCTGTCGGGCCGCATGGGCAAGGATGTCCTGGAGGCGTTGTGGCACGGCGAAGGCAGCGTGGATGAAATCATCGAGGCCAGGGGACTGCGCCAGATCAGTGACGCCGGAGCCATCGAGGCCCTGGTGGACCGGGTGATCGACGGGCACCCCGAGCAGGTGGCGCAGTTCAGAGGCGGCAGGACCCGGGTGATCGGCTACCTGGTCGGCCAGGTGATGAAGGCGTCCCGCGGCCAGGCCGATCCGCGGCGGGTGAACGAGATACTGAAGAGCAAACTCGCAGGCTGAATGGCAGACCCGCTCCGGGCCGGGTATTCTTGTTTTTTCGTATTTGAGCCGATTCTACAGAATGCTGAAGCAAACAGGATCTGATCCAGGCCCCCGGTCGGCCGGAGCGGCCCGGAAAACCGGACCTCAGGCCGTCGCCACGTCGACCGCAACGGTGGGCGCCACCGTCACCATCAAGGGCGACGTCACCGGCAAGGGCGACGTATTCGTCAGCGGGACCATCGAGGGAACGATTGACCTCGCCCACAACCAGGTGACCGTCGAAGGCACCGGCCGCGTCAAGGGGCGCAGCGCGGGCAGACCGGTGCTGGGCGAGGGCAAGGTGGTTGGCGATGTCGAGGCGATGGAAAAGATCGCCATCAGTTCATCCGGCTCAGTCCAGGGGACGATGATCGCTCCCCGGGTGGCGGTTGAGGACGGCGCCAAATTCAACGGCCGTATCGACATGCAATTCGACGAAGGCCGCGAGGCACCGGCCGAGGCGGTCCTCTCCCGGAAATGAGAACATCGTGGAGGCAGCAACAACCAATTCAGCTGCTCCGAACGGGGACTCCGGCCGAACACCGGCTTCGGATACCTGGTCATACGAACATACGCGCATCCTTCCCGAGGCGTTCGATGGTGTCGATGCCGGCGCGACGCTGAATATCCTCGACGCGGGTCCGGCCGAGTCGCTGTCGATCGACTTCTTTCGCCGCTACCAATGCCGGCTCTACGTGGCCAACCTCTTCAATCCTGCGGCTCCGGGGCACGGGCTCGAATCGGTCCCGGAATATTTCGATTCCGTCGACGGTGTGCGATTTGATGTGTGCTTCCTGTGGGACTACATCAACTACCTGGACCATGAGGCCTTTGCGGAGTTCGTATCGCTCCTGACCGATCACGTTCACGAGAAGACGCGGTTGTATGCCATCGGCGCCTACGCCGTGGAACTGCCCCTCAGGGCCTATCGGTATGCCATCGCAGACGCCGACAAGGTGGCCATCCGGCCGACCGGCGGCGTCGTGCCCCAACCGCGCTCACGCAACGAGGTCGTCAAGGCCATGCGCCGTTACGTGGTCCACAGAGCCGCCCTTCGCCGGGACAACCGGTTGGAACTGCTGCTTCGAACAGCCCGTACGAACTGGAACTGACCGGCGCCGGTCCCTCCACCGCCAATCCCCGAACCTGATTCAACGCCGCTTCGGGCTGAGATTGACACTTGACGATTCGCCAGCTATATAACGACATCATTATATACGGATGTCTTTATGAACAGTATCGCAGAGCTGACGGATTTACTCAGGGTCCTGCAGGACCCGACCCGCCTGCGCCTGCTGTGGGTCCTGCGCCGCGGCGAGTTGTCTGTCGGTGAAGTCGTCCAGGTCACCGGCTTCAGCCAGCCGCGTATCTCCAGGCACCTGAAACTGCTGTGCGGCGCTCGCGTCGTCCGCCGAAGTCCTGACCAGAACGAAGTCTACTATCGCGCTGCCATTGACCACGATCACCGCGACTTGGTAGCGGCGATCCTGTCGAGCCTCTCGGAGCGTGACCCGGTCATCGCCAGGGACCGCCAGCGGCTCACCGCCATCCTGGACAGCCGGCAGTCCCGCGCCCGGGCGTTGCTGGCCCGTCTCGGAGTACGGCCTCTCGGCGCAGGCGACCTGTCGGAAGTCAGTGCGGCCATCGACGACCTGTTGGCCCGGCGGCTTCCCGGATCCGGAAACGGCGAGCCGTTGGGCGACATGCTGGATGTCGGTACCGGCACCGGGAGCATGCTGCGGCTCCTGGCGAGCCGGGCCCGGCGCACCATAGCCGTGGACCTGTCCCGAGACATGCGCCTCATCGCGCGGGCGACCGTGTTGTCTTCGGGGCTCGTCAATTGCACGGTGCGCCAGGGCGACATGTACGACCTGGAATTCCCGGACGGCCGCTTCGACCTGGTAACCATGGACCGTGTGCTGGGCACAGCCGACGATCCCGTTGCCGCGCTGGGCGAAGCCGCCCGCGTCATGAACGACGGGGCTCACCTGCTGGTCATTGAACCCGGGACGACAACAAGCGGCGAGAATCCTCTCGAACGATGCCTGCTGCGCGCCGGACTGTCGCCCGTGGACCTGCGGAGTGCAGTACGGGATTCCGTTCAGGTCCTGCTTGCCGCCAGGGAAGCTGCTTCCGGTTCCGCACGCCGCGGAACAAGGCCGGAGGTTCCCGATGACCAATAAGGGAATCCAGGTCTCGTTCGAATTCTTTCCGCCCGCCACGGCGAATATGGAGCGAGTTCTCTGGGCCTCCGTGGAGCGGCTGGAGCCGCTCGGCCCCAGGTTCGTCTCGGTGACCTACGGTGCGGACGGCTCGACCCGCGACCGCACCCACCGGATCGTTCAGCGGATTCGAAACGAAACCGGGCTCACCTGCGCGCCCCATCTCACCTGCGTCGGGTCCCGCCGGGAGGAGGTCCTGGCCATCGCCCGGGAGTACTGGGACGCCGGCATACGGCACATGGTCGCGCTGCGCGGCGACCCGCCGCAAGGTTCGACCGGCTATGTCCCGTGCGAAGGCGGCTTCGCCTACGCCTCGGACCTGGTCGAGGGGTTGCTCACCGTGGGCCGTTTCGACATATCGGTGGCCGCCTATCCGGAGGTGCATCCGGAAGCATCCAGCGCCTCGGCCGACCTGGACAACCTGAAGCGCAAGATCGATGCCGGCGGCACGCGCGCCATCACGCAGTTCTTCTACGACACGGCGGTTTACCTGCGCTTCAGGGATCGCTGCCGCGGCGCCGGCGTGAAGGTCCCCGTCGTTCCCGGCATCCTGCCGATCGCCGGTTTCAGGGGCATGCTCAGGTTCGCCGCAAAATGCGGCGTCAACGTACCGGGCCGGATCCACGAGAGGTTTACGGGGTTGGAAGATGATCCGGAGACCAGCCGGATGATCGCCGCAAGCGTGGCCATCGAGCAGGTCGACGAGTTGTACCGTCACGGCGTCCGCGAGTTTCACTTCTATACGCTGAACCGCGCGGAACTCACCTACGCGATCTGTCACGCGCTCGGCCTCAGACCCGGCGGCAGCCGCGCGGAGCACGCGGCGTGAACCAGCGCATCGGACAGTTGCGGACGCTGCTGCGCCGGCGAATCGCAATTCTGGACGGCGCCCTGGGCACCAGCGTGCAGGACCTCGATCTCACCGAGTCCGATTTCAGGGGTGAGCGGTTTGCCGACTGGCCGCGCGATCTCAAGGGCAATAACGACCTGCTGTGTATCACGCAACCGGAGCGGGTCGCCGCGATCCATCGGGAGTTTCTCCTGGCCGGCGCCGACATCATCACCACCAATACCTTCAATGCCACCGCGCCGTCCCAGGGCGACTACGGGATGGAGGAGCGGGTGGGCGAGATCAACCTGGCCGCCGCGCGGCTGGCGCGCGAAACGGCGGACCGGGTGACCGGGGAAACCGGAGTACCGCGTTTCGTGGCCGGCGCACTGGGTCCCACCAATCGCACGGCCTCGATCTCCCCCGACGTCAATGATCCGGGCATGCGCGAGATCACCTTCGACGAACTCGCCGACGCCTATGCCGTCGCAGCCGCCGCGCTGATCCGCGGGGGCGTCGACCTGCTGATGGTGGAAACGATTTTCGACACCCTCAATGCCAAGGCGGCGCTGTACGCAATCCAGGGACTGCGCGAACAGTCGGGGACCGACATACCGGTGATGATTTCCGGCACCATCACCGATGCCTCGGGCCGAACGCTGTCGGGGCAGACGCTGGAGGCGTTCTACAATTCCGTCCGCCACGCCGAGCCTCTGCTCATCGGCCTCAATTGCGCGCTGGGCGCCACCGAACTGCGCCCCTACGTGGAAGAACTCGCCCGAATATCGGAATTTCCCGTCAGTGTCCATCCCAACGCCGGTCTGCCCAACGAATTCGGGGAGTACGACGATACGCCCGAGCACATGGCGGAAGTGCTCGGGGAATTTGCCGCCAACGGCTGGATCAACCTGGCAGGAGGATGTTGCGGAACGACGGCCGCGCACATCGAAGCCATCGTTGACGCCGTCAGCAGGTACGGTCCCCGCCGCCTGCCGGAAATACCCACCAGGACGCGCTTGTCGGGGCTTGAACCCTTCATGATCGGGCCCGACAGCCTGTTCGTGAACGTGGGCGAACGCACCAACGTCACCGGATCGGCGCGCTTCAGGCGGCTTATCGGATCGGGTGAATTCGAGGAGGCGGTGCAAGTGGCCCGCCAACAGGTGGACAGCGGCTCCCAGCTCATCGACGTCAACATGGACGAAGGCATGCTGGACGGCGAAGCCGCCATGCGCAGGTTCCTCAACCTCGTGGCGGCGGAGCCGGACATCGCGCGGGTTCCGGTGATGGTGGACTCGTCCAAGTGGAGCGTGATGCTTGCGGGCCTGAAGTGCCTGCAGGGCAAGGGCGCGGTCAACTCGATCAGCCTCAAGGAGGGCGAGGAGACGTTTCTGCGCCAGGCCCGGGAGATTCGACGCTTCGGCGCCGCCGTTGTGGTGTTGGCCTTCGTCGAGGCGGGCCAGGCGGAAACCACCGAACAGAGAATGGCGATTTGCCGGCGCTCTTACGAACTCCTGGTCAACGAGGCCGGGTTCCCGCCGGAAGACATCATCCTCGATCCGAACATTTTCGCCGTCGCCACCGGGATCGAGGAACACAACGATTACGGGCTCGCCTTCATCGAGGCCGCCCGGCGCATCAAGGCGGAACTGCCCCATGCCCTGGTGAGCGGCGGCGTCAGCAACGTGTCGTTCTCCTTCCGGGGCAACAACCCGGTGCGCGAGGCCATGCACTCCATCTTCCTCTACCACGCGATTCGGGCAGGGATGGACATGGGCATCGTCAATCCCGGTCAACTGGCCGTGTACGAGGAAATCCCCGAGGACCTCCGGACGGCCGCCGAGGACGTGATCCTGAACCGGCGCTCCGATGCCACCGAGCGCCTGGTGGAGGTGGCCGAGCGGTACCGCACACGGCGCTCCGGTCCGCGCAGGCAGGCCGCCGAGGACTGGCGCGGCTGGCCCGTGGCCAGGCGCCTGGAGCATGCGCTCGTTCACGGAATCGACCAATACGTCATCGACGATACCGAGGAGGCGCGCCAGGCGGCTGCCCGGCCGCTGGACGTCATCGAAGGCCCGCTGATGGACGGCATGAACATCGTGGGCGACCTCTTCGGAGCCGGAAAGATGTTTCTTCCGCAGGTGGTGCTATAGGCACGGGTGATGAAGAAGG
>VYEH01000203.1:18175-20317 GCA_009843005.1 Pseudomonadota bacterium
GCTGGACGAAATGGTGCGGGGCGCCGGCGAGATGCAGCGGCAGGGCTTTTCGGTGCCGCTGCTCATCGGCGGCGCGACCACATCGCCCGCCCACACCAGCGTCAGGATCGATCCCGCCTACGAGGGCCCCGTCGTCTATGTCAAGGATGCCTCCCGTTCGGTCAACGTGGCGCAGACGCTGATCGGTGAGGGGGGCGAGGAATTTGCGGCCGGGATCGCGCGCGACCACGCCCGGCGCCGGGACCGTCACAAGGCGCGCAGAAGTCGGGCAACCCAACTGACATTGAGCCAGGCCCGCGCTAACAAGCTCACCCTGGACTGGTCCGAATACCGTCCGCCGCCGCCGAGCGCGGCCGGGTTGCAATGGTTCGATGACTACCCGTTGAGCGAGCTGGTGGACTACATCGACTGGATGCCGTTCTTCAACGCCTGGGAGTTTCACGGCCGGTTTCCGCAGATTCTGGACGACGCCACCGTGGGCGAGGCCTGCCGCTCGCTCTACGACGATGCCCGGCGGCTGTTGACCCGGGCGATCGACGAGCGGTGGCTGCGTGCATCGGCCGTTACCGGATTGTTCCCGGCCAACGCCAGGGGCGACGATATCGAGGTCTACGCAGACGAATCGCGGCGCCGCGTCCTGACGCGCCTGCATCACCTTCGCCAGCAAAGGCGCAAGCGCGCCGACCTGCACAACGACTGCCTCGCCGATTTCGTGGCGCAGCGTGATACGGGGGTCGCCGACTACATCGGTGCGTTCGCGGTCACGGCGGGAATCGGGCTCGATGAATGCGTCGCTCGATTCGAGGCGGCCCACGACGACTACAGCGCGATCATTCTCAAGGCCCTGGCCGACCGCCTGGCCGAAGCTTTCGCCGAGCGGCTGCACCAGCATGTGCGCACCGAGCTTTGGGGTTATGCCGGCGACGAGCGGCTCGACAACGCGGACCTCATCGCCGAAGCCTACCGCGGGATTCGGCCCGCACCCGGTTACCCGGCCTGCCCGGACCACACCGAAAAGCAAACGCTCTGGGACCTGCTGGATGTCGAGCGCAACACCGGAATACAGCTCACCGAGACCTTCGCCATGCTGCCCACCGCGGCGGTCAGCGGCTGGTATTTCTCCCATCCCGGGGCGCGCTACTTCGCGGTGGGGAAGATCGGCCGTGACCAGGTGGAGGACTACGCGTTCCGCAAGGGCTGGTCGGTGGAGCAGGCGGAAAGGTGGCTGTCGGCGAACCTCGGTTACTGACATTCGCGGGGAAACGCGTGAAGAGTGCGCGCGGTCAGGCAAGTTCGCCGATACTGACGCGATCGATGCCGGCTGTATCCTGGTGGGTTTCGATCACCCGGAAACCGCATTCGTTCAGGAGTTCGCGCACCGCCTTGGCCTGGTCGAATCCATGTTCCAGCACCAACGTTCCGCGCGGGGCCAGTACACGGGGCGCGCCGGCAATCACCGCGCGCAGGCCATCGAGTCCTTCGGCGCCGCCGTCCAGCGCCTCGCGCGGCTCGTGGCGCAAGTCGGGTGAGGTCAGGGCCGGATCGTCCCGCCGCACGTAGGGTGGGTTGCTGACCACGAACTGGAAACGCCCGCCCGCGATGCCGGCGAACCAGTCGGAACGGACCCAGTGAACGTCCAGCCCGAACCGCGCACCGTTGCCGGCCGCGATCTCGAGTGCCGCGCCGCTCCGGTCCACCCCCACCACCTGGCAGTCGGGCCGCCGATACTTGATCGCAACCGCCACAGCACCGCTACCGGCGCCCGCGTCCAAAACCCAGGACCGCACGCCGGGCGCCAGCCGCTCCAGCACCTTGTCCACCAGCAACTCGGTTTCCGGACGCGGCACCAGCGTGGCGGGCGACACGTTCAACGCAAGCGAATGAAACTCCCGGCGCCCGGTAAGATAAGCCACGGGCACTCCGTCGACGCGCCGCTCGACCAGCCGGTGGAATCGGGCAGTCTCCGCGGCGGACACGCCAAGCTCCGGAAAGCCGATCAGACTGCTCCTGGATCGGCCGAGCGCGAACCCCAGCAGCACTTCCGCATCGAGCCCCGAACTGCCGCTGCGGGAAGCAAGCCGCCTCCGCGCCCAGTCGAGCAACGCGCCGACGGAACTGGCGCCCGCCACAGGGGTGAGCGAC
>VYEH01000393.1:0-3507 GCA_009843005.1 Pseudomonadota bacterium
CGGGATTGACTGATTCGCAGCCGGCCCCTACGCTGGCCATTATACGAAAGCCGTTCAATGACGTTTTCAGGGGAATGCGACTATGAGGCAATTGTTTTCAGTTCTTGTCGGAGTGTCGTGGCTGCTTTGGGCGACGCCCGGGATGGCGCATCATTCGTTTTCCGCCGTGTTCGACGTCGCCCGGCCCGTGGAGTTGACCGGCGCCATCACGCGCATCGAATGGACGAATCCCCACGCGTGGATCCATATCGAGGTTGAAGGCGCCGAGGGGAACGTCGAGAACTGGTCCGTGGAACTGCTGGGCATCAACACGCTGCTCAAGCAAGGCTGGACGCCCGAGACCGCACAACCGGGCGATGTCATCAGCGTTGTAGGGTTCGGCGCGAGGGACGGCAGTACTTCCGCAAACGCCTCATCGGTCGTCATGGTTGAGACGGGCGAGCAGCTTTGGGCAAGCGAGTCGCGGCAAGACTAGCAAGACCTCCAAGCACAACTTGAGCCGTGCTCGGGCGCACTTGAAGCTCTCAACTCAGCCCGACAGCGTGGGTGATGCCGCTTATGCAGTTGCCGACAGCATCGACCCGTCGCAGAATTCGAGGTGGTCTTGTTCCGGTTGCTGGGTGCTCGCCTACAATAGGTAATCGCGAGTGAGCTCTTCGGATACCTCCCACAGGCGCGCCGCCATAGTCTCGTCCGTCTGGTGCTCACTCTGCTCAGCGGGATTGCAGTCGGCAAAGTACTGGCCCGTGACGCCCGTCAGCGACGGATGCGTAGCGACGTAGCACTGGGTTGCGGCCCCTTGTTCCGGGCTCTTGTTGAGCAGGCTGGCTACGCCGCTCCGGTCGAGGTTGCGCACGATATTGGTCCTCACCCCACCCGGGTGAACGCAATTTGACGTTGCGCTCGTGCCGGCGAGTCGCTTGGAGAGCTCAAGCGAATACAGCCCGTTTGCGAGCTTGGAATGCCCGTAGCTCCCCCGGGTCCAGCCTTCGCCCCCCAGGTTATCGAACTGAATGCCGCCTTCCGGCACCCGCATGTGTGCGATGCTGCCCACGGTGACGACTCGTCCCTCTGGCGCGTCGGTGACGCGGCTCATCAGCCGGTTGCCGAAGATGAAATGGCCGAGATGATTGACGACGAACTGCATTTCCAGTCCCCTGACCTGCTGGAGTTCGCCCAGCAATACGCCAGCATTGAGGATCAGCATGTCGATGGGCACGTCCATGGCCTGAATCCGGTCGGCGCAGGCCACGATGGAATCGAAGTCGGTGAGTTCGAGCACGACGGGGGTGACATTTCCCACTACGCTGTCCGCAGCCTCCCGTCCTTTCTCGACCGATCGCGCCGTGCCGATGACGTGCGCGCCACGAAGCGCGAGGACTCGCATGGTCTCGTAGCCGAGACCCGAGTTGCAGCCTGTCACGACGGCGGTTTTCCCGCTGAGATCCAGGCCGGCAGTCACTTCCTCCGCCGTGGATTGCGCGCCGAAAGCGCTTCGGGGCACGGATTGCGCGAATGCCGGCGAACAGGTTGAAGCAAGGGCGATCAGGGCAGTGTTTTCGAGAAACCGGCGGCGGGTCATCGGATCGGACATGGTTCGAGTCTCCTCTCAGTCAGGGCCTCATGCTTCCATTGTGCCACGATTGTACGGTCCGATGTTTCCGGCGACTGTCAGCCGACGCCGCGCGTGGCCACGATGCCCTCTCGAACGTCCATTCGTGTCTGATCAACCAGAAGGGCCTCTGACGCAATTGGCGGCTACAATGCGTTCCCGCTTGAAGTCTTGCGAACCGGAAGTGCCATGAGTCGATCTTCGACGCCGATTTCCCTGACATTCGTCGTGTGGATGCCGATGGCGTCCTGCCGTCTTCGGGCGCCGTCGCTGAGTTCAGTGGACCTGACGGGACCGTGCCACTGGTGCCGCAGCAGTTTGCCACGCTTGAGGCCTACAGCAGCGTGACCGGCCAGGATCGCAATAGTGTGCTCGTGGACTACGGTATTTTCAGAAGCGTTCCTCAGCTCGATGCACGCAATGCGAACGCGCTGCAGCGAATCTATCGAGCGGAGGACTTTGACTTTCGTCTGACGGAGGGGTCAGCTGCCGTTGATCGCGGTGTCCGGATTCCGAATGTCACCGACGACTTCAGTGGCGACGCGCCCGACCTCGGAGCGCTGAAGCACGGTGCTGAACTTCCTCACTATGGGCCGAGACCCTTGTAAGAAGTTCAGCGGTACCCAGGCAGAGTCGGCTCGATGCGGGAAGCGACGGGGAGAATCGGGAGAGCACTATGATTCGGAATAACCCTTTGCCCTGGTAAATCCTTCCAGGAGACCCTCCAGGCGAGCCATGCGTTCGCGCAAATCTGCGATGTCGCGATGCAGGTTCCAAAGAAACCCGACCAGGGCGACGCCGCCATCGAATCGGGCGTCGCAGTATCGGCCGGCGCATCTGTGTCATTCCCACTGCACCCGGCGGCGAGACCGAGGATGAGCATCGGGGAAACGAACCAGCGAAAGTCTGTTGCGTTCATTGCAGCCTCCGGTCTGGGGAGAGTCTACTTCACGTGCCTGGCGAATGATTGCATCAGCGAAATTTGTTCTGCGGACACTCTATACTTCCAGTCCCCGCGGTTTAGAGAAAACGACATGATTCTGGTGAAAGGAGCCACATACATCGTCCTGTTGCTGCTGGCAGCCGGTTTCGCCGAAGCCCAGGGTCTTCCGCAGGCGCTTCCGGAGGATGTGGGCATGTCGGCGGACAGGCTGACGCGGATTGGAACGCAAATCGAGCACGCCATCGACGAGGGACAAATCGCCGGCGCCGTGGCCATGGTCGCCCGCAATGGCCAGGTTGCCTATTTCGAGCACTTCGGCATGGCCGATATCGACGATGGGGAGGCGATGCAGAGGGATACGTTGTTTCGGCTCGCCTCGATGACGAAGCCGATCACGAGCCTGGCCGTGATGATGCTTTACGAGGAAGGTCACTTCCTGCTGAACGATCCGGTTTCGAAGTACCTGCCGGCGTTGGCCGAGCCGGACGTGATCGTCATGAATGAGAACGGCGGGTACGACAGCGTTCCGGCCCAGTCCGAAATTTCCATTCACGATCTGCTCACGCACACGTCGGGCATCGACTATCGATTTATCGCGACCGGTGAGCCGCGCACGACGATTTCGAACCTCTACGTGGAGGCCGGAATATCTGACGGACTCACTCAAACCGAAGGGCGCATCGAAAAACTGCCGCGCCAACTTGGTGATTTGACCCTTCTGTTCGAACCCGGTACGGCGTTTGCTTATGGGCTCAACATGGATGTGCTGGGACGTTTGATCGAAGTGGTCTCCGGCCTGTCGCTTGCCGAGTTTTTCGAGCAACGAATTTTCCGGCCATTGGGCATGAACGATACCCGTTTTTTTCTCGATGACGCTCAGGCGGATCGCCTGGCCAGCGTCTACAGCAACCTGCCGGACGGCAGTCTTGTCGAACTGGGACCGGAGCCGCAG
>VYEH01000393.1:3517-3799 GCA_009843005.1 Pseudomonadota bacterium
GTCGGGCCACTGACTTATTCGGCCAGCTTCCACTACGAGGGGCCGCAGACCTACTACTCGGGTGGCGCCGGCCTGGCATCGACCGCGTCGGACTACGCGCGCTTCCTGCAACTGATGCTGAATGGCGGAGAGCTTGACGGGGTACGGCTCGTCGGTCCCAAAACGGTCGAGTTCATGACCCGCAACCAGATTGGCGAAATGAATGTTTCGCCGGGCGTCAAGTTCGGGCTCGGATTCGGCATCGTCGTCGACCCGGGTCTGACCGGCGAGACTCAGTCGGAA
>VYEH01000066.1:0-260 GCA_009843005.1 Pseudomonadota bacterium
CGCCAACGGGCCTCGGGCCGGCGCAAGGTCCGTATTGAAGAACCGATAGAATGGTAAGGCAGGTTGTCGAAGTCGTTTACGGAGCAAATCGGGCTGGAGCGATCAGCTTCGATACCGATTCCGGCATTGGCGCTTTCGAGTACGCGCGATCTTTTGTCGAAGGCGGCATCGAACTTTCGCCGATAACCATGCCGCTGGCGAATCGCGTTTACTCGTTTCCGGAGTTGGGGCAGGCAAGCTTCAGGGGGCTGCCGGGAATG
>VYEH01000066.1:270-3790 GCA_009843005.1 Pseudomonadota bacterium
GCCGGATGACTTCGGAAACTCGGTACTGAACGAATGGGCTGCCCGTCAGGGGATGTTGCCGACCGAACTGAGCCCGCTGGACCGGCTGCAGTTCATTGGCAAGAGGGGTGTTGGCGCGCTCGAATTCGCCCCCGCCAGAAGACTCAGGGGATTGAACGCGTCGCGGCAATTGCAATTGGACCGCCTGGTCGAAATCACCCAGGAAGTGCTCGACAGCCGCGCTGGTTTTGCCGTCGACCTGGGTGGCGGCGGGCGGGAGGACCACGATGCCATGGTGGCGCTGTTGTCGGTTGGGACAAGCGCCGGCGGAGCCCGGCCGAAGGCGGTGGTCGCGTTCAATGAAGACTTCACCAGGGTCAGGTCGGGACAGGTCGAAGCGCCCGAAGGATTCGTTCACTATCTGTTGAAGTTCGATGGCGTTGGCGAGCACCGGAGGAACAGGGAGACATTCGGCGACCCACTGGGTTACGGCGCCATGGAGTATGTCTACCATTTGATGGCAAGGTCGTGTGGCGTGACGATGATGCCATGCAAGTTGCTTGCGGAAGGAAACCGCCGGCATTTCATCACCAGGTGATTCGACCGAAGAGGCAACAACAAGATTCACGTGCAAACCCTGAATGGCCTGGCTCACGTGGATTACAAGATGCCGGGTTCCTTTTCCTATGCGGAATTGTTCGGCATTGCCAGACAGCTCGGTCTTCCCGCTTCGGCGGCGGAGCAGCTGTTCAGGCGTATGGCATTCAACATCGTCGCCAGAAACCATGACGACCATTCCAAGAATTTCTCGTTCGCGTTGATCGACGGAAGCTGGCGACTCGCGCCGGCCTATGATCTGGCATACAGCTTCAAGCCCGGAAACAGGTGGATCAACAGCCATTGGATGACCATGAACGGCAAACGAGACGACTTTGCCCGCGAGGATTTTCACGCGATGGGAAAACTCAGCCCACTGTTCTCCCGATCAAGAATCGATCGGATCATTGACGAAACCATTACCCATGTTTCGCAGTGGCGAAAACTGGCCGTGGAACATGAGGTACCCGCCGCTCTTGTTGAAGAAGTCGATTCGAATTTGCGGCTGGGATTGTAAGGTCAACAAGTTTCGGGCACGGGTCCTGCCGCCCCCCGGTTCGTGTAGCATACTGCCGTTATGAATAGCAGTCCGTGGCACATGTCCCAGGAACCGGATCGATTCGACGACGAGGGCGATCACGGCGTCGCTACGGCCGAGAGCAAGCCGAAGCTGAAGAAGCCGCCGCTCTATCGCGTCGTGCTGCTCAACGACGATTACACGCCCATGGAATTCGTCGTGCAGGTGCTGCAGAATATCTTTTCGCTGGAGCGCACGGTCGCCACCCGAGTCATGTTGCAGGTGCATACGCAGGGCAAGGGCGTCTGCGGCGTGTACACTTACGAGATTGCGGAAACCAAGGTGGCGCAGGTGACGGCATTGGCGCAGCGCAACCAGCATCCGCTGCTATGCACACTGGAAGAGGACTGATGCTTTCCAGCGAACTTGAATTCTGCCTGAACGAGGCGTTCCGGAGCGCTCGGGACGAGCAGCACGAGTTCATCACTGTCGAACACCTGTTGCTGGCGCTGCTGGATTCGCCGGAAGTTGTCGGAATCCTGCGTGCCTGCGGGGGTGATCTCGACCGGCTCAGGCGGGAACTCGCCGACTTCATTGACGAGTCGACACCGCGACTGCGCGGCGAAGACGGCGAATCCACCGACTCGCAGCCGACGCTCGGATTCCAGCGGGCGCTTCACCGCGCCGTCTCCCACGTGCAATCCAGCGGCAAGAACGAGGTGACGCCGGTGAACGTGCTGGTGGCGGTGTTCGCGGAACGGCAGTCCCAGGCGGTTTACCTGCTCGAATCACAGGAAATCACCCGCTACGACGTGGTCAGGCACATCTCCCACGGGGTTCCGAAGGTGCCCGACGGCGTTCCCGGGGAGAAACAGCCGGGCGCCGGGGTCGACGGCCGGGACGACGCGCCGCAGGCCAGTCCGCTTGAGCAGTTCACCACCAACCTCAACCAGTTGGCCCGCGACGGGGGGATCGACCCGCTGATCGGCCGGGAGGCCGAGATCGAGCGCACGATCCAGATCCTGTGCAGGCGGCGCAAGAACAACCCGTTGTACGTGGGCGAGGCCGGCGTCGGCAAGACCGCCATGGCGGAGGGGCTGGCGCGGCTCATCGTCGAGGAACGGGTGCCTGAAGTGTTGGGCGAGAGCACGCTCTACGCGCTGGACATGGGCTCGCTCATCGCCGGCACCAAGTACCGGGGCGATTTCGAAAAGCGCCTCAAGGGCGTGGTCAACGAACTGAAGAAGATCCCCGGCGCGATCCTGTTCATCGACGAGATCCATACCGTGATCGGCGCCGGGGCCGCCTCGGGCGGGGTCATGGACGCCTCCAACCTGATCAAGCCGGTGCTGGCCAACGGCGACCTGCGGTGCATCGGATCTACCACCTACTCCGAATTCCGCGGCGTCTTCGAGAAGGATCGCGCCCTGGCGCGCCGCTTCCAGAAGATCGATATCGTCGAACCGACCGTCCAGGAAACCGTGGAGATTTTGCAGGGTCTGCGCAGCCGGTTCGAGAAACATCACGACGTCGAGTATGTCGACGAAGCACTGCAGGCCGCGGCGGAGCTGGCGAGCCGGCATATCAACGACCGCCATCTGCCTGACAAGGCGATCGACGTGATCGACGAAGCCGGCGCCAGCATTCGCCTGATGCCGGAAGCAGAACGGGAAAAAGTCGTCGGCGTCGAGCGGATCCAGCACATCGTGGCCAGGATGGCGCGAATCCCGCCGAAGAGCGTATCGGCGTCCGACCGGGATGTCCTCAGCCACCTGGAGCGCGATCTGAAGCTGGTCATCTTCGGCCAGGACTCCGCCATCGGCGCCCTGTCGTCCGCCATCAAGATGTCGCGCTCCGGCCTCGGCGACGAGATGCGTCCCGTGGGTTCGTTCCTGTTCTACGGGCCGACCGGCGTGGGCAAGACCGAAGTGACCAGGCAGTTAGCCCTGACCATGGGCGTGGAACTGGTGCGCTTCGACATGTCCGAGTACATGGAGCGGCACACCGTCTCCCGGCTGATCGGCGCGCCGCCCGGCTACGTCGGCTTCGACCAGGGCGGCCTGCTCACCGAAGCCATCACCAGGAACCCGCACTGCGTGCTGCTGATGGACGAGATCGAGAAAGCCCATCCCGAGGTTTTCAACCTGCTGCTGCAGGTCATGGACCACGGCATCCTCACCGATAACAATGGCCGCAAGGCCGACTTCCACAACGTCATCATCGTGATGACCACCAACGCCGGCGCCCAGGAAGCCAGCCGCGCCTCGGTCGGCTTCACGCTGCAGGACCATTCCAGCGACGCCATGGAAGTGATCAAGCGGATGTTCTCGCCGGAATTCCGCAACCGGCTGGACGCCATCATCAAGTTCGACGCGCTGGCCGAGCCGATGAAGAGATTGAGCAAGGCGCCGAACAGGATAATCGATG
>VYEH01000132.1 GCA_009843005.1 Pseudomonadota bacterium
CCTACGATCTGACCGAACAACTCACTGCCTCCCTGGAAGGGCGCTACCAGAACGACGAAGTTGGCGGCAACAATATCGCCGGTTCGGGAGATGTGACATCGGGCTCGCAGTCCACCAAGGCCTTCCTGCCGCGCTTTGGATTGACCTATACGCCTTCGGGTCCGACCACCTACTACTTGCAGATAGCCAAGGGCAACAATCCCGCAGGCGTGAATGCCGGCTGGTTCGCCAGCGAAATCGGGCTGGCCTATGCATCCTTCCCGGAGTTTTTCCCTGTTTCCCCGCAGGAGATGGCGTTCTACCAGGAGGAAGAGGTGCTCAGCACAGAAATCGGAGTCAAGGGCACGATCGCAGACCGGGTCAGCTATGCGGTGAATGCGTATCACCTGAACTGGGATAACTACACCGAGATATTTCGCGGACTGAATTTCACACCGGCCGATTTCATCGATGCCAATCCGCGCGACGGCCTGGGCGATGCGGGTACGCAATATGAAGGGATGGACTTCGGCGCATCCACGTATCTGGGGGCCGGCGACGTGACTGGATCCGGCCTCGAGTTCGAATCCAGCGTCATCCTGACCGACAATCTGCGTGCCGGCGTTTCGGCCTCCTGGATCAATATCTCATACGATGCGGGCGCGTGTACGTTGCTGGCCTCCAATTACGGTGTACCACACGACGAGACGATCACCATTGGAAATTCCACCATCGGTTGCAACAGCGTTGAGGGTCAGGAAATCGGAACTCAGCCGAAGCTGGCCGCGGCATTCAGCCTGGATTACCGGCTGCCGCTGGATAATGGGATGGAATGGTTTACGCGTTGGAGTACACGGTACACCGGAGCTCAGTATGCCAGCGTCATGAATCTGGCCCGAATGGAGGCGTTTTCAGTATCCGACGTGCGTACCGGCCTGACCGGCGACAACTGGCGTGCTGAAGCCTACGTGACCAACGTCTTCAATGAGGATGCGCCCCAGGGGCTGCAGATTTTCTTTGATGGCGAGCCCGCAATCGGTGCCCCTCCTGGACCGCCTACCTGGAGACAGAATCTCGTGTACACCGAACGTCGGGGTACCGCAGCCGGGTTGCGTTTCAGCTACAGCTTCGGCGACTAACCAGACCCTTGACGGCCAGGCACAAAAGAGCCCGACGCCACTTTGGCGTTGGGCTCCTATTGTGTGCGTGGCGCCAACCGCAGCTGATTCGGGTTGAGGCGGAAACAGGGTGAAAAGCGTCGCCGGTCCAGGCAGTATACTGATGCGCCAACCTATCCCTGACAGTGCCCCTGGGAAATGGATTTCGGCTGCGGAAAATGGCAGCTACAGTTGGCGATCGTCGGATCCCTGGATACCGAGTTCGCCGCGAAAGGCGGCGAACTCTTCCGGCGTCATCGACGCCAGCCGCTGCTTCCAGCGCTGGCGTCGCCGCGCCCGGCGCCAGACCCGCAGGCCGTGAAGCGGCGATCCCCTGAACAGCAGGTGGGACAACAGCAGGATGCCGACAGCCTGGAGATAGGATAGCGTCGGTCCGCCGAAGAGTTCGGGAATCAATACGTTCCAGAGCAACATGACGAACGCGCCGATCACCGCTATCACGGGCAGGGTGATTGACAAACCGATAATTGTGCGTCTGGCACGGCGCCGTAGTTTCATACCCGGCCTTCCTGTTGTTTTTCTGTTTGTCGGCAGCCCCGATAATCATGGATTCGCGCCAGCACCGGATGCCCGGTCACGGCGCAACCTCGGGGAGTACGACACGATACTAGCAGAAATTCTGGTGTTGACACTTCGATTACAGCTGTGGATATTTGGCGCTCGGCCCGTGAACCAGAGGAATTGAACCTGAACAAGCAGAAAATCCTGTATCCCGGGTTGAGCGCATTGTTTGCACTCTCTATTGCGCCGATACCTGTCTTCGCACAGGGGTGGGCGGATTCGGTTTGTCCCGACGACAACCATGCCGCCTTCCACGCTTGCGCCCTGGAAGCGGCGGGACGATTCGATCCGCCTCGCACGCCGGATGGATCTCCGGACCTGGGCGGCATCTGGAACCGCCGGGCCAGAGCGCACGAAAGCCTGCACGCCCATCCGGAAACCCTGGACGACGGCGAGGCGCCGAGCGTTGTTGTCGACCCGCCCAGCGGCATCGTGCCCATACAACCCTGGGCGGAGGCTCAGCGCCGCTACAACCGCGTCGCCTACGTTCACCACAACGCGATCTGCCGCATGGACGGGATCCCGTTGACCATGTACATGACGGGCATTCTGCAGTTCAACCAGACGGCGGACACGTTTCTCGTTCAGGGTGAGGAGGCGCACGCCTTCCGCGTCATCGAATTGAAGGACCGCTCGCCGCTCGGCGAAGACATCCTGCTCTGGAACGGGGACTCCCACGGGCATTGGGAAGGCAATACGCTGGTCGTGGAAACCCGGAATCAGAATGCCCGGGCGTGGCTGGACCAACGAGGCCGGTTCTTTACCGAGGAAGCCCATGTGGTCGAGCGGTTCACACTCATCGACGCCGACACGCTTCACTGGGAAGCGACGCTGGACGATCCGAACGTTTACACCCGGCCGTTCACCATCGCGGTCGCGTTCAGGCGCCTTCCGGACCCATCGTTCGAGATCTGGGAGGAGGCCTGCTACGAGGATAACGAACTGGCGTCTCAGACATACCGCAACGTCGGCTACAAGATCTATCCGGGTATTTCCGGTGACGAGGCCAGGCGCCTGCGGGCTGCCTGGGAATTGGAGAACAGGGAACTGCAATGGGAACCATGAACGCATTTCGTACCGCGCTCGGCGCCGTCCTCGCCGGGGTGCTGCTCGGATTTCCGGCATTCGGACATCATTCCATCGCGTTGCAGTACGACATGACGCGGGAGATCACGATCTCCGGCCGAATCGTCGAGATGGAGTGGCGCAACCCCCACTCGTGGTTGAGCGTGGAGGTCGAGGGCGAAACGGGCAGGCCGGAACTGTGGCGGGTGGAATTCGGGGGCGCCAACTCGCTGTACCGGCGTGGCTGGCGTCAGGACGATCTGCCGGTGGGCGCCGAAGTAACGGTCCATGGCCTTCCCTCCAGAGACGGGTCGCGGCAGATAGAGGGCGACGAAGTGACGTTTGCGGACGGGCGGTCGCTGTTCTCGGGCAGCGGACCGAATCAATGACCGGGTCTATGTCGTCCCGCGTACCCCGGATGGGCAACCCGATCTGCAGGGCGTTTGGCAGGCGGTCAACACGGCTGTCTGGGACATCCAGGACCACTCGGCGGAGTACGGCGTGCCGGCAGGGCAGGGGGTCGTCGTCGGCAATCGTCTGCCCTATCAGCCCTGGGCGCTGGAACAACGGCAGCAGAACTACGAGAACCGCCACAGCCTGGATACCGAGGCCAACTGCAAGATGGTTGGCGTGCCGCGCATCACCTACATGCCGTATCCGTTCCAGATCATCCAGACGCCCGACCAGATCGTGATGATCTACGAGTGGGTCCATACGATCCGCAACATCTTCATGACCGGAGAGCGCCAGGAGGGTCCCATCCAGTGGTACATGGGCGACTCCAGGGGCCATTGGGACGGAGACACGCTGGTCGTGGACGTGGTCCATTTCACCGACGAGACCTGGTTCGATCGCTCCGGCAACTTTCATAGCGACGCGCTGCACGTGGTCGAGCGTTACACGCCGGCCGGTCCGGATCACCTGATGTACGAGGTGACAATCACCGATCCGGAGGTCTTCACGGAACCCTGGCAGATGCGAAT
>VYEH01000060.1 GCA_009843005.1 Pseudomonadota bacterium
CCGCTACGGGTCAGGCGCTCCACCACGCGCAGATCGCCCGTGTGGAATGATCCGGCATCGGTGAGCCAGGTCGCGTCGATCAGGGTCACCGTTTCCACGACCAGTGTGTCGCCCGCCCAGTGGCCCACGGAATCGCCCAGGTAGGTTTCCTCCACGCCCTCGCGGTAACCCCGGCCGTCGGTGGGAATGATTCGGAAATAGTTGCCATTGACGTCGTCGTAGAGAAAGACGATCTGCCCGGGAATTTGCACGATCTTGTCGGGTGGGCCGATACGCGGCAATCCGGGGTTGCGGCACCTGAGCACCGGATCCTCCTCCACCTGGCGCGCCTCAAGCTCCCTGACCTTCTCCATGAATTCCGGGCGGTACGTGGGGCGCTCCGGAGGAAGGCGAAACGCGTCCGGCGGGGGCGCCGACTCGGGCTGCGGACATCCCGTCACGCAAATGGACCCGTCGATATTCTGCGGCCTGACAAAGTCGATGCCCGACCCGTTGTCCCAGGTACCGTTAAGGTCCGGGTACCCCTCTGCCGTCCGCGGTGTTCCAACCGGCGTCTGGGTATCGTCCTGGGCAAGGCCGATACCGGTCAACAACGCCATCAGGGAAAACAGGACCGCCAGTATTCGAAACTTCATGTTCTACCCCTATTTATGGGTTGCCCCGATTATGAGCCACCCGGTTGTTCATGGGCCACTCCTTGCCGGTGCCCCCTGGCAAAGCCGATCAGCTCGCCGAAATCTGAAAGTAGCGCCCGTCCTCGAATGTGATTCTGCGAATCCAGCCCACGTTGGGAAGCGTATGCGACTCGATCCCGGTGACCGTGACCGGCGTACCGTCGCCCTCCAGCATCGCCTTGGTAATGCCCGCCTTGCGCATGAAGGCGGTCGGTGCGGTCTCAAGCTGCCACCGGGTGATTTCACCGTCCGCGTCGGTCACTTCCAGATGCAGGTAGATATGTGGGTTAATCCACTCCACTTCCGTGACGACACCGTTTATCTCGAATGGCCGTTCAGCGTCGAAGACGCCGGAAACCGAATGATGACCGTTTGCCGCGGAAAGCACGGTCACGACCCCCACAGATGTTACCAACCTTATCCATGCGCTCATTAACGCTACCTCGACGGAACGAACCGCTTTCGACTTGGTATACCGCATTTACCTGACGCGTACAACAACTTGAGAGCCATCGACGACCAAGCCACCTGCGCTCCCTCTGCGCTCCCTCACGGCTGTGAGAGAATCCCCACGATGGATGACAGCCGGCTCACCGACTTCTGCAAGGCGCACCGACTGCCTGACTCGTTTCGGCAAGTCGTTGCGGAATACTACGTAGCGCTGGCAAGGTGGCTGCTTGAGACTTCCTGGCGGATAACGCCCATCATCGGCATCTGCGGCGCACAGGGAACGGGAAAGTCCACGCTGGCGGAATTTCTGGCAGAGGAACTGGACTGGCTGGCCGATTGGTCTGTCGCCGTGCTTTCGATGGACGACTTCTATCTTTCGCGCACCGAACGCCTTGAATTGAGCCGAAAGGTTCATCCCTTGCTGGCCACGCGAGGGCCGCCCGGCACCCATGATTGCGAAATGATGGGCGATTACCTTGAGCGCCTCAGGCGCCTCGGTGACGGTGAGTCCATGGCCTTGCCCCGTTTCGACAAGAGCCGGGACGACCGGGCGCCGCCGGAAACGTGGCCACACGTGATTGGCCCGCTGGATGCCGTCATCCTGGAGGGATGGTGCCTCGGCGTGCCGCCACAGAATGACGGTGACCTCGTATCGCCGATCAACGAACTGGAAGCCAATCGCGATGGCGACGGACGCTGGCGAACCCACGTCAACAACCGCCTCCGCGAAGACTACGCAGAAGTTTTCTCGCGGCTGGATCGGCTTGTCTTTCTTCAGGCGCCGAACATGGAGTCCGTGCTGAGATGGCGGAACAAACAGGAACGCAAGCTCATCGCCGAAACGTCGGCCCGGGAGCCCGGGGTCATGAACACGTCGCAGCTTCAGGAGTTCGTCCAGCACTTCGAACGACTTTCGCGCGTCGCCATTGCCGAACTGCCCGCATTCGCCGACGTCACGCTGATGCTCGACTCATCCCACCAGGTCAGGGAAATCCACTACCGGACCTGACGGGAAAAAATTGCCAAAAGGGGCGCGTGCCGTTGCGGGCCATGCGAGCGATCGGGCCACATCGCTGCCCTCGCTCGACGCGGCCCTCAGGTTGCGCCTCTCGGATAGCGGTGTCCGTTTAGCTGCTTGCCGATAAACGTCGGTCGTACAAGGTACCGGTAGGTCACCAGGATCAGGCCGGTTGCCGTGACCGAGACCAACACGAGCTTGAGGATCCCGGGAAGCGGCACGCCCGACAGGAGTAGGGGCAGCAGCATGACGAACGGCACGTGGACGATGTAGATCCAGTACGAAGCGTCTGCCATGTACCGCCAGCCGGGGCTCGGCTTGCCAAGGTAGCGCAGGAACAGTCCGATCAGGCTATAGGTCATGAACCACATGGAAAGCGCGAGAAAGACGACCGCCCGCAGATGATGTTCCCCGCCGCCCCCCGCGCACGTCCTTTCCGACGCGAGGGTGCAACCGGCATCCAGGAAGTGCCGGTACCCGAGGAAGCACAGGATCCCGGCGGCGAGGAGTACCCATGCGCGGCGCTTGAAGCCCCCCAGCGTCTCGCGCCGACGCGACAGCATCCATCCGAATCCGAAAAAGAGGCCGTACAGCGCCAGCAGGCGCGGGGGTGGAAACGGTCCGGCGTAGTAGTCGATGGCCCACGACTCCATCCGGTACAGGATGATGCCCGAGGCCATCATCAGCACCGCGATGCCTCCACGGTGCACCCAACGCTCGAAGAGGTCCATTGCCCGGGTGCGCACGATCTCGGGAATCCGGGACGCAAGCCGGCGCAGTACGCACGCGGCCACGCACAGGATCATCAGGTCGTAGAGGAACCACAGGTGCATGAACAGGTGGCGCAAGGCCCTGGACGAGGTCAACTCGGCAAGGTTGTAGGCAGCGTTCGGCGGGGCGGAGCTGAAGCCGGCGGCGAACGGCACGACGAAGAACATGATGACGGCCAGGACGGGCCATGCCACCAGGAACGGCACGCCGATCCGGCTCCATCGATGCCGCAGGAATTCCCGGGTGCCGCGCGTCTCGACCAGATACGCGGCAAAGAAACCCGCAATCGCGAAGAAGACGGGCAAGTGGAATACGCGGATGAACACGACCACCCAGTAGGAGAGCATGTCGGCCTCGGAGTCCCGGTATGGCCATTCGAAGAAGACGGTGGGCACGTAGTTCACCGCCGCATGACGAACCACCCCGAGCATCATCATGGATGCACGCAACCGGTCCAGGGCGTGATACCGCGGGGTGTTCACTCGTGGCCGCGTCCCGATCAACGGGACCTAGCAGCCCGTGGTCGCGACGTCGTGTGTCCGCCGGCGTAGAACGCGGATTCTGAAACGGACGGGCTGCATGGTCGGGAGCGATCTTACGCGCAGCTCATGATCGGGCGCGACCGGCTCCAGTTCGAGCTCCCTGAGTATCGTAGCCATCGTGAGACAGAGCTGGACCGGGACAAGACCGCTGCCAAGACACCGATGGTTGCCGGCCCCGAAAGGGACGTAGGCGCCGCGCTGGCGGTGTTCGCCGCGAGCCTGCGTGTATCGGTCGATGTCGAAACGCTCCGGGTTGGGAAAATACTCTTCGAGCGTATGACCGACCGCCGTACCGATCATGACC
>VYEH01000232.1:0-9151 GCA_009843005.1 Pseudomonadota bacterium
GAGTGGAAGACGCCGCGCGGGTAGGGGCACTGGGTGACAATTCGGCGACGTTGAGCGGCGGCCGGCCCGGCGTGCTCCACGGCGCTCATTCCATGCTGCTCTACGATGATGACGGCCAGATACAGGAGACCCATTCCGTATCGGCCGGTCTGGACTACCCGGGCGTGGGACCGGAACACTCGCTGCTGCAGATGATCGGCCGGGTGGACTACGTCACTGCCAGCGACGCCGAGGCGCTGGATGCCGTTGCCGAGTGCTGCGCCGCCGAGGGAATCCTTCCTGCGCTTGAAAGTGCCCACGCCATCGCGGGCGCCCGCCGCTGGGCCGCCGGGAATCCCGGCGCGAGAATTCTGATCGGGCTTTCCGGCCGGGGCGACAAGGACATGCCGATCCTGCGCCGCTTTCCGGTCGCGTCCGCCGTTATCGAGGAGGCTGCCGATGATGCCGCATGAGGACATCGAGCGGGCGCTTGAAGCATCGGACGGTCCGGCCCTGATTGCCTTCCTGACCGCCGGGTACCCGGCAACGGACAGCTTTCTGGACATTCTCTCGCAGGTGGAGGCCGCATCCGACGCGGTGGAGATCGGCGTTCCATTCACCGATCCCATGGCGGACGGCGTGACCGTTCAGCGTTCCAGCCACGCCGCCATCGAGAATGGCGTGAGTCTGCGATGGATCCTGGATCGACTGGCCGGGCGAAGCACGCCGCCGGCGGCTCCGCTGCTGTTGATGAGCTACCTGAATCCGCTGCTCGCGTTCGGCTACGACGAGCTTGCTGCCCTCGCCCGTGAAGCGGGTGTGAGCGGCTTCATCGTACCCGATCTGCCCTTCGAGGAAAGTGCGCCGTTCAGGGCATCACTGGAACCGGAGGGTCTGGCACTGGTGCAGCTCGTGACGCCTGCCACTCCCGCTGAGCGCCTTTCCGGGCTTTGCGCACAGAGTCAGGGATTTGTGTATGCGGTCACGCGAACCGGGATCACCGGAGGAGAGGTCGATCTGCCCACGGAAATCACGAACTACCTTCGTGCTGTCAAGGAGCATTCGCGTGTGCCCGTCTGTGCGGGTTTCGGTGTGCGGACCCGGGAGCAGGTGGCGCGCATCGCCCGTCACGCCGACGGCGTGGTCGTCGGCTCCGCGCTGGTGGAAGTCCTCGAGCGCGGCGCCAGCCCGGGCGAGTTTCTCTACGGCCTGCGGCCCTGACAGGCGCAGCCCGTAACAGCCGCCAAGCCATGAAACGATTGATCTCCCACGAATCCCTGGCCCATGTCGGCCATGTCCGGAACCTGCTGGAGCAGTCCGGAATCGCCTGCGTGGTAAGGAACGAGCAACTCTCCGGCGGCCTGGGGGAGATTCCGTTTCTGGAGTGTCTTCCGGAACTCTGGGTGCTCAGGGATGAAGACCTTGCCCGGGCGCAGGCGCTGATCCGTGACATGGAACACACCGGCCCACCGCGCGGCCCCTGGCGATGCCGGCGCTGCGGCGAGAGCAATGAAGGCCAGTTCGCCGCCTGCTGGCAGTGCGGGGCTGCCGACCCGTCCGAGTAGCGTGCGCCACGAGCCCGCGTTTCGGGTCGAATTCGGACCAACTTCCCAATTAGGCCGTATTTTCGGGGAACGTCATTGTGCTGCAAGGGGTAATTGGTATACTGCGCCGCTGTTAAACCATTCTGGAAACAAGGGCAGATGGAAATTTCCACCGAGAACAGGGACGGTGCGCTGATCGCCAGGGCCGCGGGCCGCATCGACGGCGCCAATGCGCGGGATTTCGAAGCGGCCGTGCAGTCCGCCATCCACGATTGCGAGGGCCCTGTCATCATCGATTGCGAGGATCTCTCCTACATCAGCAGTGCCGGTTTGCGCGCGATCCTGCTCATCGCCAAGACCCTGGGCAAGCGGAACGTCAAGTTTGCGCTCTGCTCGCTTTCCGAGCCCATCGCGGAGATTTTTCAGATCAGCGGTTTCGACCAGATCATTTCCACCCACGCATCCCAGTCCGATGCCATTGCCGCCGTCGGCGGTTAGCGGCACTACAAGGCACCAACCAGGATTCGCGCCGGAGTATCAGGGATGGCAAACAGCGGTGTCGAAGAAAAAATCCTGACCGTCAGGTACGCCGTCGATTTCAACATCGTCGGCGACAACATCTCGGACATCGCCGAGTTCACGGTCGAGAAATACGAATTCAAGAACGACACGGCGCTCTCGCCCGAACAGCGCGAGAAAGCGATGAAGGCCATCACGGACGTGCTCTGGCAACAGGTCGAACAACTGAAGCAACAGCACCGGCGGGTGCTGGCGCGCATGTTCGACGCAGCCGAGACGACGCTCGAAGAGGTCGTCGGCGAGTAGGATCGCAAGCCTTCGAACAACCTCCCCAAGATGAGACTGGCGGAGGGAGTGGGATTCGAACCCACGGACGGGTAAACCCGTCACTTGATTTCGAGTCAAGCCCGTTCGACCACTCCGGCATCCCTCCGCGGGCGAATCTATCAGCTAGTCTCTCTTGCGGCAACGGCCGCACTTTACCTGTTGCTTGGTACCATCGGACCAATCCTGGCGTTCAAGAAGGCCTGAGCAGGCATTGAAACTCCGAAAGACCAAATTGGCTGACGCCCTACAACGGATTTCCGAAGTGGTCGGCGAGGTGGGCGTGGTGCCGGCGGCGGAGGCCGCGCCGCTGCTGCGCGACTATCGCGGAATCTACCAGGGGCAGGCCGCATTGGTCGTTCAACCGGCCACGACCCGGGAATGTGCCGGGGTCATCGGGATTTGAGCAGAGGCGGAAATCGGTGTCGTGCCCCAGGGCGGCAACACGGGTTACTGCGGCGGTGCGACACCCTTCGACGGCGAGCGGCAGATCCTGTTGAGTCTCTCCAGGATGAATCGCATCCGCGAGATCGACCCCGTCAATCTGACCATGACCGTGGATGCGGGGATGGTGCTCGCTCGGGTGCATTCCGCTGCGCAGGAGCATGGGCTGATGTTTCCGCTCAGCCTGGGAGCCGAGGGGTCCTGCCAGATCGGCGGAGTGCTCTCGACCAACGCGGGCGGTGTTGCGGTGCTGCGGTACGGGAACGCGCGGGACCTGGTTCTGGGCATCGAAGCGGTGCTGCCCGGCGGTGAAGTCCTGTCCGAGCTGAAGGGGCTGCGCAAGGACAACAGCGGCTACGATCTCAAGTCGCTGCTTGTTGGCGCGGAAGGCACATTGGGGGTGATCACCGCTGCGGTACTGAAGCTGGTTCCCCTGTCGCGAAGCCGGCAGACCGGGTGGCTCGCCGTGCCGACCCCGGCGGCGGCCTGCACGGTGCTGCGGCGAATGCAGCGGTATAGCGGCGAGCGGGTCATATCGGCGGAGTACATCTCTCGCCCCTCGCTGGAATTGGTGCTCGAGTTCGTGCCGGGCACCCGTGATCCGCTGGATCGTCCGTGGCCGCACTATCTACTGTTCGAAGTGGCCGGCGGAGACCTGGAGTCCCGCTTGCGCCGCACCGTGGAGGAAATCTTTCAGGCCGGTCTGGAGGCGCGCGAAATCCTGGACGGGATGCTGGCTGGCAGCGGCCGCCAGCGCGAAGCCTTGTGGCGTTTGCGGGAGACGATCCCCGAGGCGGAGCGACGCGCCGGCGGCTCGGTCAAGCACGATATTTCGGTGAGTGTCTCGGCAATCCCCAAGTTCATGGACGAAGCGGAGCGTTGCCTCAGTAAGCTGGGACCATGCCGGCTATCGGTAATCGGTCACCTGGGCGACGGAAACCTTCACTACAACCTGCGGCCTCCGCCGGGTTCGGAGCTGGCCGAATTCAGGGCCGGTCCAGCGCCACAGATGACGGCGGCCGTGCACGATCTGGCGATGCGCCTCGGCGGCAGTTTCAGCGCAGAGCACGGTATCGGCGTGTTGAAGCGCGACGAGTTGCACCGGTACGCCTCTCCCGCGACACTGAAGGCGATGCGTGCGCTCAAGGCGGCCCTGGACCCGAAGGGCATCATGAATCCCGGCAAGGTACTGGGCGCGGACCGGCCCGCTTGAACGCTTGCTCGAATAGCGCAAACAGGCCCTGAACTTGTGCTAAGCTCACACCCGCTTTCGACCCTGAGAGACACGCCTCCCCGACATCGATTCATGGCTGCCAAACCGATCTACAAGGTCATCTTCATGAATCAGGGGAAGGTCTACGAGATCTATGCCCGCAATGTCAGCCACGGCGGCCTGTTCGGCTTCGTGGAAGTGGAGAAGCTGGTATTCGACACGCGCGCAGGCGTCGTGGTCGACCCCTCCGAGGAGCGAATCAAGGACGAGTTCGAAGGGGTGACCCGCACCTATCTGCCCATGCACTCGGTGCTGCGGGTAGACGAGGTGGACAAGCAGGGCGTGAGCAAGATCACGGAGCCAGAAGGCAGCAACATCACTCAGTTTCCCATGCCGATCTACGCGCCGAAAGGCGGGGGCGGCCAGGGCGGGTCGGGGGATGGCTAGCTGATGTCAATGGGCGCTGGCCGGTGACGATGCGATTCGCCTCCCTGGGCAGCGGTAGCCGGGGCAACGCCGTACTCGTGAACTTCGGCTCTACGCTGCTCATGGTGGACTGCGGTCTGAGCCTCAGGGCGGCGGAAACCAGGATGGGCATGCTCGATTGCGCGCCTGCCGACGTTTCCGCACTGCTCGTGACCCATGAGCACTCCGATCACATCCAGGGAGTCGCGACACTGGCTTTCGCACATCAACCGCCTGCGCAGCGATGAGGCGCTCGAGATCGGCTCGATTCGCATCCAGCCCTTCCCAGTGCCCCACGATGCCCGGGAGCCGGCGCAATTCTCCTTCAGGGCAGGAGGGCGAAAACTCGGCGTGCTGACGGACACCGGCTTTATCACCCCGCACATACGCATGCAGTTGCAGGACTGTGACGCGATCGCGGTGGAGTTCAACCACGACCTGGACTCGCTGCGACAAGGGTCCTATCCGGCCCATGTAAAGGAGCGCATCGCCTCGTCGCTGGGGCACCTGAGCAACGATCAGGCCGCGCAGTTGATGGCGGACGTGGAACATCCGGGGTTGCAGTGGATCGCCGCGCTGCATCTCAGCGGGAAGAACAACACCCCGGGACTGGTGCGGGAAACCTTGGCCCGGAGCCTGCCTCGCGAATGTCCGCTGCATATCGCAGCCCAGGATCAACCCACCGGATGGATTCCAATTGACTGATCCACAGGCCATTTTGCGGTTGCCCGGGCCGGCCGCGGAGACGGCATTCCGGCTCGAAAGGCTGCGGGGGCAACTCAAGTCACGCGTGGATGCGGTTACCGGCGTGACGGTCGGTTTCCTTCACTTCGCGCTCGGCTCGCGCCCGCTGACGGAACGGGAGCGGGCCGTGCTGGACGCGCTGCTCACCTACGGCATGCCCGCCGACCCGCCCGCGGGCGACTTTGAACTGGTGGTGATTCCGCGCATCGGGACCATCTCGCCGTGGGCGTCCAAGGCCACGGAAATCGCCAGGATCTGCGGCCTGCCGCTGCAACGGCTGGAACGGGGGCGGGCCTACCGGTTCCGGCTGAGCAGGCGATTGAGCGATGCGGACATGGAGCGGCTGCTGCCGCTCCTGCATGACCGCATGACCGAGTCCGTGGTGAGCGACCCGGCCGGGGAGGCTTCGCTGTTCGCCCGCAGCAGCCCGAAACCGCTGACGACGGTCGATGTGCTGGGCGAGGGCGCACAGGCGCTGATGGCGTGCAACCAGGCGCTCGGACTGGCCTTGTCCGGCGGCGAGATCGACTATCTCGCGGAGCAGTTCGCCGCCATGGGGCGCAACCCCACGGACGTGGAACTGATGATGTTCGCGCAGGCGAACTCGGAGCACTGCCGGCACAAGGTGTTCAACGCCGACTGGCTGATCGACGGCCGGCCGGCGCCGAAGTCCCTGTTCGCGATGATCAGGAACACCCACGCGAACGCGCCCGACGGTGTCCTGTCCGCCTACGCGGACAATGCCGCGGTGGTGGAGGGCCCCACCGCCGCGTGGTGGATCCCCGGCGGCGATTCCGGTCATTACCGGCAGGTCGTCGAGCCTGCGCATCTGGTCATGAAGGTCGAAACCCATAACCACCCCACCGCGATTTCGCCCGTTCCCGGCGCGGCGACAGGGTCCGGCGGAGAAATTCGCGACGAGGGCGCGACCGGAAGGGGTGCGGCGCCAAAGGTCGGCCTGACCGGATTCACCGTATCCCACCTGGACATTCCCGGCTGGGACCGTCCATGGGAGCAGGATCAGCCGGGCCGGCCCGGCCGCATCGCCTCGCCGCTGGAGATCATGCTGGACGGGCCCATCGGCGGTGCGCAGTTCAACAACGAGTTCGGCCGCCCCAACATCGCGGGCTATTTCCGAACCTGCCTGCTGGACGCGGGAGGCACCTGGCGGGGTTATCACAAGCCCATCATGATCGCCGGCGGGCTGGGCAACATCCGTGGATCCCAGGTCGAAAAGCTGTTGGCGCCGCCGGGGTCCAGGGTCGTCGTGCTCGGGGGTCCTTCCATGCTGATCGGGCTCGGTGGCGGGGCCGCCTCCTCGCTGGGCAGCGGCGCCGGCAAGGAAGACCTGGACTTCGCCTCCGTGCAACGCGGCAATCCCGAGATGCAGCGCCGCGCCCAGGAAGTGATCGACGCCTGCTGGGCGCTGGGCCCGGACAACCCGGTACTTTCCATCCATGACATCGGTGCAGGGGGGCTCTCCAACGCCATCCCCGAGATCGTTCACCAGAGCGAATGCGGCGCGGTGATCAGGCTGCGGGATGTTCCCAACGACGATCCGGGCATGAGTCCGATGGAACTGTGGTGCAATGAATCCCAGGAGCGATACGTGATGATCCTGCGCGCCGATGCCGTGGAGGCGTTCGAGCGGATTTGCGAGCGGGAACGCTGTCCCTATGCGCTGATCGGCGAATTGACGGCGAAGCGCGACCTGATCGTCACGGACGATGAATTCGGCAACGAACCCGTGGCCATGCCTCTGGACGTCCTGTTCGGCAAGCCGCCGAAAATGACCCGCGAAGCGTCGCCCGTGCACCCCGAGCCCGAACCGTGGGACCTCGAGGGCACCGGGTTGGACGAGGCCATTGAGCGGGTCCTGTCGTTTCCGGCGGTGGCCGACAAGTCGTTCCTGATCAACATCGGCGACCGTTCCGTGGGCGGGAAGATCGTGCGGGACCAGATGGTCGGCCCGTGGCAGGTGCCTGTGGCGGATGCGGCGGTGACCGCGTCCGGTTTCTGGGGCTACACGGGCGAGGCCATGGCCATGGGCGAGCGTACCCCGGTCGCCATCTACGATGGGCCGGCTTCGGCGCGGCTGGCGATCGCCGAAGCGGTCACCAATATCGCCTCGGCCGATGTCGAGCGCCTGGCGGACGTGCGCCTTTCGGCGAACTGGATGGCCGCGGCCGGCCACGGCGACGACGACTACACGCTGTTCGAGATGGTCCGGGCGGTGGGAGAGGAATTGTGCCCGGAGCTGGGCATCGCCGTGCCGGTGGGCAAGGACTCGCTGTCCATGCGCACCGAATGGCAGGTTGAAGACGAGGACCGGGCGGTCACGGCCCCGGTGTCGCTGATCGTATCGGCCTTCGCGCCGGTCGCGGACGTGCGCCGGACGCTGACCCCCCAAATGGACACCACCGAGGCTGACAGCCTGCTGCTGTTGATCGATCTCTCCGGCGGCCGCCAGCGACTGGGAGGGTCGGCCCTGGCGATGAGTTTCGGGCGATTCGGAGGGCCGGCGGCGGATGTTGACGATCCGAAGCGGCTGGCCGGGTTTTTCGAAGCCCAGCGCGCGCTGCGCCGACGCGGCCTGCTGCTGGCCTACCACGACCGCTCCGACGGAGGGCTGTTTGCCACGCTCGCCGAAATGGCCTTTGCGGGGCGCGCGGGGCTCGATGTCGAACTGCCGCCGGACGCCGGGGCGCTGCACTACCTGTTCAACGAGGAACCCGGAGTCGTCGTTCAGATCAGGCGCAGGGACCTGGCGGAAGTACAGGCCGAACTCGCCGATCATGGTCTCGGGGAGGCTGTCGCGGTCGCTCGCCTTGCCGCGCACAGCGACATCGTGGTGGCGCAGGGTGGGGAGACGCTGTACCGCTCGGGAAGGACCGAACTGCATCGATTCTGGTCGGAAATGACTTACCGGATGCAACGGCTGCGCGACAACCCCGAATGCGCCCAGGAAGCCTACGACGCCCTCAACGACGAGGATGATCCGGGTCTCAATGCGATCCTGAGTTTTCCACTCGCAGACCGGGAGGACCGCCCGTTCGGCAGCGGACAGCCCGACAACGCGCAGCCCCGCGTCCTGCGGCGCAGCGAGCGGCGGCCAAAGGTGGCTGTCCTGCGCGAGCAGGGCGTGAACAGCCAGCGGGAAATGGCCGCGGCCTTCCACCGGGCGGGCTTCGACAGCTACGACGTGCACATGACCGACCTTTTCTCGGGCCGCGTGGGCCTGGACGATTTTCGGGGCATGGCCGTGCCGGGCGGCTTCTGCTACGGAGACGTACTCGGCGCGGGCGGGGGATGGGCCAAGTCGATCCTCTACAACGACTCGGTTCGGGAAACCTTCGAGACCTTCTTCGGGCGCGATGACGTATTCGTCTTCGGCGTCTGCAACGGATGCCAGATGTTGTCGGCATTGCAATCCCTGATACCGGGGGTCGAACACTGGCCGCGGTTCGTACGCAATCGCTCGGATCAGTTCGAAGGCCGGCTGTCGCTGGTGAGGATCGAGCCAAGTCCGTCGCTGATGCTGGCGGGCATGGATGGGTCGCAAATTCCGATCGTCACGTCCCACGGCGAAGGGCGCGCGCAGTTCGCTTCGGACGAAGCGCAGGCGGCGTGCGAGCGGGAATCCACCTGCGTGCGCTACGTGGACAACCGCGGCGAACCGGCACTGCGCTATCCGGCGAATCCCAATGGCTCTCCCCGGGGAATCGCGGGACTGACCAACCGGGACGGTCGCGTGACGATCATGATGCCCCACCCGGAACGCGTGTTCCGCACCGTACAGCTCTCCTGGCATCCGCCCGAGTGGGGCGAGGACTCGCCATGGCAGCAACTGTTCGTGAACGCCAGAAGGTGGGTGGAAGGCGACGCCTGATGCCGGAGCCTTCCCGGGTAGTGTTGACAG
>VYEH01000232.1:9161-20023 GCA_009843005.1 Pseudomonadota bacterium
GGCCCTGGTCGGGCGGTTCCGGCACGGGCCATCGGAGGATTTGAGTAAATCATGGCGGATCAAGTGATCGTGATCAGCGACGGGAATCTGGCGAAATACGGCTTCCCCGGCGGACATCCTTTCGGCCCGGACCGCCACGACGTTTTCATGGCGGAACTTGCGCGGTCATCGTATGCGGCGCAATCGGTTCAACGGCCGTCGCGGCCAGCGAGCCGCGAGGAGATCGAGCGTTTTCACACAGCTGCCTATGTGGACCGGGTCCGGGAACTCTCGGAACTGGGCTACGGTTATCTGGATGCAGGCGATACGCCCGCCTTCCCGGGTGTCTACGAGGCGGCGGCGCACACGGTCGGAGGAACGCTTGAAGCGTTGACGGCGATCATGGAGGGTGACATTCCCCGTGCATTCATCCCGATCGGCGGACTTCACCACGCCGCGCGGGATCGGGCCGCCGGTTTCTGCGTCTTCAACGACGCCGGCGTCGCCATAGAGACGGCGATGGGTGACTATGGCCTTGATCGCGTCGCCTACGTCGACATTGACGCCCATCACGGCGACGGCGTTTTCTACGGATTCGAAACAGAGCCGGGGGCGCTGTTCGCCGACATCCACGAGGATGGCCGGTTCCTCTACCCCGGGACCGGCGCCCGCAGCGAGACCGGTCGCGGGCCGGCCGAAGGAACCAAGCTGAACATCCCCATGCCGCCGGGGTCGGGCGACGACACGTTCCTCGAGGCCTGGAAAGAGGTGGAGGCCTACATCGAAAACGCGGAACCGCAGTTGCTGCTGCTCGTCGGCGGCGCGGATTCCCTTGCCGGGGACCCCATCACCCACCTGCAGTACAGCGAGAATGCCCACGGCCACGCAGCCGCCCGCTTGCGAGAGTACGCGGACCGCTACTGCGGCGGCCGTATACTCGGCATGGGCGCCGGTGGTTACAACCGCGACAATCTGGCACGGGCGTGGACGAGACTGGTGGAAGGATTCTCCGATCCCGGGTCGGCACAGGAGCTGTTGTAATCGCCAACCGGCTTTATCGGGGGCGCACTGACCGGCCGGGCAGGTCTCTCCAGGCCGCGATCGCTGCAGGAAACGCTCGCCATTGGCGTTACAATGCGCACGCCCCTGCCAACGCACCCCTGATGGACACTGAACATGTTCGATGAAACCGAGACGATTCACGGCTTCGATGAGGAACTCTCCGAAGCCCTTCAGGGCGAACTTCGCCGCCAGGAAGAACACATCGAACTGATCGGCTCGGAAAATTTCGCGAGTCCCCGCGTGCTGGCGGCGCAGGGTTCCGTACTGACCAACAAGTACGCCGAAGGCTACCCGGGGCGCCGCTACTACGGCGGTTGCGAGTTCGTTGACGTCGCGGAGAGTCTCGCGATCGAGCGGGCGAAGTCCCTGTTCGGCGCGGACTTTGCCAACGTGCAGCCCCATTCCGGGTCCCAGGCCAACGTAGCGGCCTACCTGGCCATGATGGATCCCGGCGATACGCTGCTCGGCATGAGCCTGCCTCATGGCGGCCACCTCACGCACGGGGCGAAGGTGAGTTTCTCCGGCCGATTCTTCAACGCGGTTCAGTACGGCGTCGAACCGGATAGCGGTGAAATCGACTATGACGAAGTGGCCAGGCTGGCCCGTGAGCACCGGCCCAAGGTCGTCGTCGCCGGATTTTCCGCCTACTCAAGGGTGGTGGACTGGCAGCGATTTCGCGACATCGCCGACGAGGTCGGCGCTTACCTGCTGGTCGACATGGCCCACGTAGCCGGACTCATCGCGGCCGGAATCTACCCGAATCCGGCGCCCATCGCCGACGTGACCACTACCACGACGCACAAGACCCTGCGCGGCCCGCGGGGCGGGCTGATTCTCGCGCGGGAGAATCCCGAACTCACCAAGCGAATCAATTTCAACGTCTTTCCATGCACCCAGGGCGGGCCGCTGATGCACGTGATCGCCGCCAAGGCGGTGGCGCTTGCCGAGGCTGCGCGGCCGGAGTTCAGGGTATACCAGTCGCAGGTTCTGGCCAATGCGCGCCGCATGGCGGCGACTCTGATGGAGCGCGGCTACAAGATCGTTTCCGGGGGCACCGACAATCACTTGATGCTGGTCGACCTCATCGCGCAAGGTATCACAGGCAAGGCTGCTGAAGATGCCCTGAGTCAGGCCAACATCACGGTGAACAGGAACGCGGTACCTGACGACCCCAGGCCGCCGCGGGTCACGAGCGGCCTGCGAATCGGTACGCCGGCCATCACCACGCGCGGTTTCGTGGAGGAGCAGGCGGCGCAACTTGGCCACTGGATTGCCGATATCCTGGATGTGATGCACGATGAGCAGGCCAGGGAGGCCGTCGTGCAACGAGTGCACGAAGAAGTACTTGAGCTCACGCGCCGTTTCCCCGTCTATCGCGAGGGGGCGGTTTGAAGGAGGGAGCACCAGCGTGACAGGACGCCGGGGCCGCTGTGCATTGTCCGTTTTGCAATTTCGAAGATACCAAGGTCATCGATTCGCGGCTGGCCGGTGAAGGGCGTCAGGTGCGCCGCCGGCGCGAGTGCCGGAAGTGCGGGGAACGCTACACGACGTTCGAGTCGGCGGTGCTGGTGATGCCCCGGGTCGTCAAGCGCGATGGGCGGCGTGAACCCTTTGACGAAGCAAAACTCCGAAACGGAATCGCCAGGGCACTGGAAAAACGCCCCATCGAGAGCGAAGCCGTGGAAGAGAGCATCGAGCGTCTGCTGCACCGCCTGCATACCGTCGGTGAGCGCGAAGTCAGCGGCCGATTCATCGGCGACATGGTCATGGATGAACTGCGCGGCCTGGACGAGGTCGCCTACGTTCGCTATGCATCGGTCTACCGCAGTTTTCAGGACATCGCCGATTTCCGCGAGGAGGTCGAGCGCCTGCAATCGCTGCCTCTGCTGATCGACCGCGAGCAGATGTCCTTGTTGCCGGACGAAGACAAGTGACCGGACCGTCCGACCAGGCATTCATGGCCCGTGCCGTGCAACTGGCGAGGCGTGGATTGTTCAGCGCTGACCCGAACCCCCGGGTCGGGTGCGTACTGGTCAAGGCGGGGCGGATTGTCGGGGAAGGCTGGCACGAGCGTGCCGGAGGACCCCATGCCGAGCGGGTGGCCATTGCGGAGGCTGGAACTGACGCCTCCGGCGCCACCGCCTATGTCACGCTGGAACCCTGCAGCCACACCGGCCGTACGGGCCCCTGCGCCGACGCGCTGATCGAGGCCCGCGTGGCCCGGGTCGTGTGCGGCGCCACCGACCCGAACCCACTGGTGGACGGAACCGGCGTTCGCAGGCTCCGCGAGGCCGGCATGGACGTCACCGTTGGCGTGCTGGAAGCTTCCGCTGCGGCACTGAATCCCGGCTTCAGGTCGCGAATGACCAGGGGCCGGCCGCTCATCCGCAGCAAGCTCGCCGCAAGCCTGGATGGCCGCACCGCGCTGGCGAACGGCGAAAGCCAGTGGATCACCGGCGAGGCGGCCCGCCGCGACGTGCACCGCTGGCGCGCGCGCTCAAGCGCGGTGCTCACGGGAATCGGCACGGTGCTGGCGGACGATCCGGGTCTGGATGCACGCCTGCCGGCGCCGCACCTGCCGATCGTGCAGCCGGCGCGTATCGTCGTGGATTCGGGTTTGCGCACGCCCCCCACCGCAAGAACGCTCGCGTTACCCGGCACGTCCCTGGTTTTCGGCTGCCGGGAGGCGCCCGAATCGGCCGAAGCGCTCAGGCAGGCAGGCGCCCGGGTGGAGAGCGTGCCCGGCGCGCGGCACTGCGATCTGGCACGGGTCATGACGCGCCTGGGCGAATTGCAATTCAACGAGGTCTGGGTGGAGGCGGGCGCGCGGTTGAACGGAGCGCTTCTGGACGCCGGGTTGATCGATGAACTGGTGATTTACCTCGCGCCCCAGGTTCTGGGAGCCGACGGCCGGGGCATGTTCGCCATCGAACCGTTGGCAAGCCTTGAAGATCGCTTCGAGCTTGAATATCAAGAGGTACGCAAGGTAGGCAAGGACCTTCGGATCAGGGCATGTTTAGCGGAATCGTAAGGGGTACGGGTCGAGTCCTCGACAGCGCCGATCTCGGCGGAGACCGGCGCCTGACCATCGACACCCGCGAAGTGGCGCTCCCGCTGCTTGCAACCGGCTTGAGCATCGCCGTCAACGGCGTTTGCCTCACCGCGGTCGATTGCGGGGATGAGCGGTTTTCGGCCGATGTCTCCATCGAGACCCTGTCGGCAACCACCCTCGGCGAATTATCCAGGGGCGATCGTGTGAACCTGGAGAGCGCCCTGCGGTTGAGCGATACCGTGGACGGCCACCTGGTCACCGGGCACGTCGACGGCATCGGGCGCGTCGTGGGCGTGGAACCCGCGGCGCGGTCGACGAAGGTCCGCATCGCCTTCGACAAGGCTCTGATGCGCTATATCGCCCGCAAGGGATCGGTGGCGGTGGACGGGGTGAGCCTGACGGTCAACGCGGTTCACGACGACACCTTTGAGGTCAATATCGTGCCGCATACCAGCGAAGTGACCGTCATCTCGGAGTACCGGCCCGGGAGGGCTGTTAATATTGAAGTCGATATCGTCGCTCGCTACCTGGAACGATTGCGAGCAGTCGATCGGTAATTTGTCGACTGAGGACATCGGGATCTCGTGGCCATTTCAATCAACACCGAAACCGCGGTTGCCGGGCTGAACACGACCGAGGACATCGTCGCCGACCTGCGTGCCGGCAGGATGGTCATCATCATGGACGATGAAGCCCGAGAGAACGAGGGCGACCTGATCATGGCCGCCAGCCGCGTGCGCGCCGCCGATGTCAATTTCATGGCGCGTTACGGCCGGGGCCTGATCTGCCTGACGCTGACCGGAGAGCGCTGCGAACAACTGCGCCTGCCGCTGATGGTCAGCGAGACCGATCGGCGGCGCGTCACCAACTTCACCTTGTCCATCGAGGCCGCCAGGGGGATCACAACGGGGATTTCGGCCCATGACCGGGCGCGGACGATTCGCGCGGCGGTGGCGCCGGACGCAAGACCCGAGGACCTGCAACAGCCCGGCCACGTGTTTCCGCTCAGGGCCCAGCCGGGCGGCGTACTGACGCGCGCCGGGCATACCGAGGCGGGCTGTGACCTGGTGCGTCTTGCGGGCTTCGAGCCGGCGGCGATGATCGTGGAGATTCTCAACGAAGACGGTTCCATGGCCAGAAGGGACGATCTGCTGCGGTTCGCCCACCGGCACGGGCTCAAGATCGGCACCATCGCGGATCTCATCAGTTATCGCCTCGCCAAGGAAGAGACCGTGGAAGTGATCGCCGATCTCGGAATCGAGACGGAATTCGGTCCTTTCCGCCTGGTTTGCATGGAGGATCATGTCAATCGCACCGTGCACCTGGCCCTGGTACGCGGCCAACCCAAGGCCGGGACGCCTACACTGGTACGCGTACACGTTCAGAATACCCTGAGCGACGTGGTCGGGATTCAGGACAGCCGGCTGGGCTGGCCGTTGCGCAGCACCATCAGGCTGATCGCCGAGGAGGATTGCGGCGTGATCGTCATTCTTCGGCAAAACGAGGGTCCCAGGGATCTGATGACTGCCGTCAGGGAACTGGAGCGGGGGCGCGACGAGCACGTGATCCCCCACGACCGCACCAGCGAGCTGAAGACTTTCGGTACCGGCGCGCAAATCCTGCGCGCGCTGGGCGTCAAGCGCATGCGCGTGCTGAGCGCGCCGAAGCAGATGCACGCCATCTCCGGATTCGGTCTGGAAGTGGTGGAGTACCTGTCCGACGAGATGCCGGACGACTAGCCGCCGCGAGTGCTTCGGACATGAAATTCAACGAGATTTCAGGCGATCTCGGAGCACTGGGGCTTCGATTCGGCATCGTCGCTTCACGGTTCAACGACTTCATCGTCGACCGTCTGCTGGCGGCGGCCGTGGAGACGCTGGCTCAGGCCGGCGCCGATGCCGACGATCTGGATGTCGTTAGGGTGCCGGGCGCCTTCGAGATTCCCCTGGCGCTCAAACTGATGGCTGCCGGCGACCGCTACGATGGCCTGCTCGCCCTCGGCTGCGTCATTCGGGGCGAGACACCGCATTTCAACTACGTCGCCGGCGAGGCCAGTCGCGGCGTGACCGATGTCAGCCTCGAGTACCGGATTCCAGTCGGGTTCGGCATTCTCACCGTGGACACCATCGAACAGGCCAAGGTGCGTTCCGGTTCCGAATCGAACAACACGGGCGCCGAAGCGGCGTCTGCCGTGAGCGAGATGGCAAACCTGCGCCGCCGGCTGGCCGACTGAGGGGGTTCGGGCGTGGGGCCGGATGCCGCCATACCGGTGGGCAGGTCCCAAGGATTGATTATGCGGAATGACGCAGACACGTCCGTCCATCGCCGCCGCGGAGCAAGGGAACTGCTCGTCATGGCGCTCTATCAATGGCAGCTTGCCGGGCACAGCGAGGCCGACTTATGCGAGCAATTTGCCGCCATGCCGGAATATTCGAGCGTTGATCGGGACTACTTTCGCGAAGTGCTGGCGCTGGTGCTTCGGGATGCCGAATCGCTGGACCGGGAGATCGCCCGGCATGCGGACCGAAACATCGATCACACCGACGCGGTCAGCCGGGCCGTACTCCTTCTGGGCCTCGCGGAACTGCGTGGCCGCAGGGACGTTCCGACCCGGGTGATCATCAACGAATCCGTGGAACTGGCGAAGCAGTACGGTCCGGTGGATTGCTACCGGTTCGTCAACGCCGTGCTCGATCGCGCGGCGAAGCAGGTGCACGGCCGCAGCGCATGAATCGCGACGGTGAAACCGGGAGCCTGGACGAATTCGGGGTGATTGAGCGGTACTTCGCGCGCAAGATCGAAGATTCCAGTGTGGTCGTAGGAGTCGGCGACGATGCGGCGGTCGTGGAAATCCGCGGCGCAACCGCGGTGGCAACGGACACGCTGGTATCCGGGGTGCACTTCCCGGACGGCCTGGACGGTGACGCCGTGGGTCATCGCGTCCTGGCGGTGAACCTCAGCGATCTTGCAGCCATGGGAGCGGAGCCCCGCTGGTGCACGCTGGCGCTGACCTTGCCTGTTGCAGATCACGCCTGGCTCGAGGCGTTCGCACGGGGATTCTTCGCGCTGGCGGGCGAGCACGGCGTCGAACTCGTCGGCGGCGATACTACTCGCGGTCCGTTGTCGGTCACCCTGCAGGTGCTCGGCGAAGTCGACGGGGATTGCATTCTCACCCGTGGGGGCGCTTCAGTCGGCGACGATATCCATGTAACCGGTACGCTGGGGGATGCGGCCGGCGGGCTGGATCTCCTGTCGCGAAGCATGTCGCGCGCAGGCGCTGCTCACCGGGTGCTTGCCTCCCGGTTCCTCGCGCCCAAGCCCCGCATCGCCGCCGGTATCGCGCTCAGGGGCCTGGCCAGCGCGGCCATCGACGTTTCGGACGGGTTGCTGGCCGACCTGGGACACCTTTGCCGGGCCAGCGGCGGCGCAGCTTGCGTGGATGTGGAGCGGCTACCTGTTTCGCGGGAGCTGCGGGAGCTGTTTCCCGCGCGGGATGCGGAGTCGTGGGCCTTGACCGGCGGCGACGATTACGAGCTGTGTTTTACGGCGCCGCCTTCCAGGCGGCGCGCCATTGAACAGGCGTTGTCGGCGTGCGGAACGCCGGTTCGGAGGATCGGTCAACTGCGAGAGGGTCGCGGCGTGCACGGCCGTCGGAACGGCCGGTCCGTGGCGCTGCCTGTAACCTCCGGCTATTCGCATTTCGGAGAGAACCTCGCCGCGTCGGCAACGGCGCGGATGCGCGGCGGAGAATGACATGCAACCCGGCATCGCCCTGCTGAGGCAGCCGGTCCATCTGCTCGCCCTGGGGTTCGGCGTCGGGCTCGTGCCCGTGGCCCCGGGCACGGCGGCGACGGCGGCGGCAGCTCTGGCAGGATGGTGGCTGATGCCGCTGCCGTTGCCGGCCCGAGCCGGTCTGGTGGCGGTCCTTGCGCTGGCCGGTGTGTGGATTTGCGGCGAGAGCGCAAGACGGTTGGGGACGCCCGATCACCCGGCCGTGGTATGGGATGAAATCGTCGGATTCCTGGCGGTCACGCTGGTGCTTCCGGCACAGCCACTGTGGTGGGCGGCGGCCTTCGCGCTGTTTCGGTTGTTCGACATCGCCAAACCGTGGCCAGTCGGTTACCTGGACCGGCGCGTCGGCGGCGGCATGGGCATCATGCTGGACGATCTTGCGGCGGCGGCTCTCGCGGCGGTAAGTATCCTGTTGGGATGGCTGGTCCTGGCGTAGCGAAACTTACTCGTCTGCCGAGTCGAACGGCTCCGGCTGAGCTTCCGGCGACTTCTTCAACAGGATTTCCACCTTCTGCTCGGCTTCCTGCAACGCCTTCTGGCACTGGCGGGTCAGTTTCACGCCGCGCTCGAAATGGGCCAGCGCGGCTTCCAGCGTCAACTCGCCGCTCTCCATTTCCTTCAGCAGCGCTTCGAGTTCTTCCAGGGACTTTTCGAGCCCGGCAACACTCGATTCTTCAGTCATCGATCGACCCTCCCGATCAGCACGGCGCACGGTACACAGGGTGGCCTCAACGGTCAAATGCGTTACGCTTGTCGCCGCCCGCGAAAACTAATGCACAGATCGTAAGTGTCACGCTGTATCCCAACGCCCCTGGCACGCCTGCCGGCAACGGCAGGGCTGGCCACATTGCTTCTCTCCGCGGCGCCGGCGCCGGCACAGGATATCGAAACGATAACGGTATTCGGCACGACACCCGTTCGCGCCGAGGGAACGAGCATGCGAGACTTTCCCGGCACATTCCAGTCCGCCACTGCTGAACAGCTTGCGGCGAGCGGCAGCGCCGATATTTCGAGTTACCTCAGCCGGCGCTTCGGCGGCGTGCACTTCCACTCGGCCCAGGGCAATCCGCTGCAGTCCGACCTCTACTTTCGAGGTTACGCCGCCTCGCCGCTGCTCGGCTTGCCCATGGGGCTGACGGTCTACCAGAACGGCGTGCGGCTCAACGAACCCCTGGGCGACGCGGTGAACTGGGACCTGGTGCCCATGAACGCGATCGCAAGCCTCAGCCTGCTCGGCGGCGCGAATCCCCTGTACGGGCTCAATACGCTCGGCGGCTCGGTGGTCGTGCAGATGAAGAACGGCTTTTCCCATCCACGGCACTCGGTGGAAGTCGAAGGCGGTTCCTACGGCAGGGCGATCGCCAACATCGAGAGCGGCGGCAACAACGGCGACTGGGCCTACTACGTCAACGCGCAACGATTCGAGGAAAACGGCTGGCGGGACCTGTCGCCGTCCTGGACGGAAAATCTCTACGGCAGCGTGGACTGGCGCGGCGACCGGGGCGCCCTGGGTCTCAACTACCACCGGGCCCGGTCGGACCTGACCGGCAACGGATTGTCGCCCGTCGGGCTGCTGGCAGTCGGCCGCGAACGGATCTTTTCGGCGCCCGACATCACCCGCAACGATACCCGGACCCTGGCGCTGCGGGGCGACTACGCGCTGGCCGACCGGGTCAACCTCTCCGCCAACCTGTACTACCGCGGCAATGACACCGAATCGTTCAACGGCGACGGGATGGAAGAGGACGAGGTGGACGAACTCATCGATGACGGCTTCGGCGGGATCGCCGGACTCGCCAGCGTGCTTCGGGGCGCCTGCCGCGATGCCGTGGAGGACGAGCTGGGCGAACCGCTCGGCGGCAACATCGAGGAGGACGAATTCGGAGAGGCAGTCGGCGAGAGCGGCTGCAGCGCGATCAACAACCTGAGCGGTCGCGGTCAGGATTCCAGGGGAGGTGTCGTGGAGATCGACGCGGTCTCGGAACTGTTCGGGCTGGAGCACGACCTGACGGCGGGTGCGGGATTGTATCGCGGCAGCAGCGACTTCAATTCCCGCGTCCAGTTCGCCCTGTTCGATCCGCCGACGCGATCGACGACGACATCACAGGCGGTGAGCGGCGGATTCGCCGATGAGCGTACGGAGATCGACACCGAGGTGGCGCGGAACTACGTCTATGTGGGCGACCGGTTCTCGCTGGGCGAGGACTGGTCGATCATGCTGTCGGGCTTCTACCACGACAGTCGAATCGAGTTGCGCGACCGAACCGGCGAGCAGCCGCAACTGAACGGCGAGCACGATTTCGGCAATTTCAACTGGGGCGTGGGCGCGGTGCGCCGCGTGTCGGACCGGGTGGACCTGTACGGCGCCTACAACGAGTCCAGCCGCCTGCCGACACCCATCGAACTGGCCTGCAGCGAGGAATTGAGCCGCAACCCGATCACGGGTGAGGTCGAAGAGTGCCGCCTGCCGAATGCCTTTCTGGCTGACCCGCCGCTGGACGAAGTCATCGCCAGAAACCTCGAGTTCGGCGTGCGCGGCGCCTTGTCCGCCGGCCTGAACTGGTCGCTGGGGCTGTTCCGGCCCCGCAACGAGAATGACATCTTCTGGCAGACCGGCCAGACACGGGCGCACGGACTGTTCAAGAACATCGACAACACGCGGCGCCTGGGTTTGGAGGCGTCGCTCGCGGGCGCATACGAACGATGGCGTTGGAACATCAACTACACATACATCAAAGCGACGTTCGAAGACAATTTCGACGTTTTGAGTCAGAACCATCCGGCGAATGCGATGCGGCGGCGCGGAGACGACGATGACGATGACGAAGATGAGTCGGGCGAGAACGGCGGCGCCGAGGAAGATTCCGATGACGAACGCGGTGACGACGATGACGACGGGATGTTCAGCACCCGTCCCGTACGCGCCGGCGCCAAACTGCCGGGTATTCCCGACCACATGTTCAAGGCCGCCGTGGAG
>VYEH01000451.1:0-2577 GCA_009843005.1 Pseudomonadota bacterium
CCCGGCTTGCGCCTAGTCCTGACGCCCCTCTCACGCACTTCGCCTCGCCACGTGGTGAGAAATACAGGCTAAACCTAACGAAAGCGGTCCGTGCGGGCTCAGGACTTCGATTCCTGCGGGCAGGTCTGATTATCCTTTCCGGCCTGGTCGGAGCAACTTCCGCCAACGCCGCGGGTTCTCCTGCCGAACTGTTCCGGAACACCATCCAGCCGGTACTGAAACAGCAGTGCCTGGGCTGCCACGGCGAAGGGAACGTCTTCGCCAATCTTGACCTGCGTACTCGGGACGCCGCACTGAAGGGCGGTCAGCGAGGACCGGCCATCGTGGGCGGATCGCCCGGCGACAGCTTGCTGATGTCGGCCATCGATCATGCCGGCGAGCTGGCCATGCCACCCGGAGGGGCGGAGAAGCAGCTTCCCCAAGAGACCCGGGACGCATTTCGCGCATGGATCGCAGCGGGAGCCCCTTATGCGGATGGGCGCTCGACGGCGAAGTGGGATTACGAGGAAGGCGATATCTGGGCGTTCCGGCCGGTGAAACGCGTCGAGCCCCCGACCGAGGAGATATCCTGCCTTTCTCCCCACCCGACGGCCGAAGCACGCGATACGACCGCCGTGACTTCGTTGCGCTTGCCTGCCGTGCTCGACGTACCGTCAAGTACGCCTGCGCGCGCCAAGCGGCGCGCGCCTCGTCCTGACGGCCCTCTCACCCACTTCGCCTCGCCGCGTGGTGAGAAATGCAGGCTGGCTCCGGCGACGGCCCGCGTATTGGAGCGGCACGGAGCGGCTTGGGGCGGGGCGGCGCGGGGCGGCAGTGCGCGGCGAATCGGGTTGCCCCGAGGCTGGCCTGCATTTCTCACCACCCGACGGTCGAAGCACGCGATACGACCGCCAGGACTTCGTTGCGCTTGCTTGCCGTGCTCAACGTACGGTTCAAGTACGCCTGCGCGCGCCAAGCGGCGCGCGCCGCGTCCTGACGGCCCTCTCACGCACTTCGCCTCGCCGCGTGAGGAGAAATGCAGGATAGACCCCTCTGGCGTGCAGACTCCGGTGGACAGCTTTGTCCTGGCGCGTCTGACGGAGAAAGGACTCGAGCCCGCTCCGAGAGCCGACAGGAGAACGCTCATCCGGCGTTTGACGTTCGACCTGACGGGCCTGCCTCCGACTCCGGGAGAGGTGCAGGCTTTTCTGGACGACGAATCCGACGGGGCCTACAAGAAAGTCGTCGAGCGCCTGCTGGACTCTCCGCGCTATGGCGAGCGGTGGGGGCGTCATTGGCTCGACGTGACTCGCTACGCCGATACCGCAGGCTACTCCAATGACTTCGTGCGGCCCAATGCCTGGCGCTACCGGGACTACGTCATCCGCGCATTCAACAGCGACAAGCCTTACGACCGCTTCGTGCTCGAGCAGATCGCCGGCGACGAGCTGTTCCCGGACGATCCCGAGGCGATTCTGGCGACCGGCTTTCTCAGGATGGGGCCTTGGGAGCATACCGGCATGGCTGTCGCGGCCGTGACCCGGCAACTGTTCCTGGACGACGTGACGCACCACGTGGGACAGTCGTTCCTGGGGTTGACGCTGGCTTGCGCCCGCTGCCACGACCACAAGTTCGACCCGATCCCTACCAAGGACTATTACCGCATGCAGGCCGTCTTCGCGAAGACGGCTTTCGCGAGGCGCCCGTTGCCGTTCCTGCCGTCAGAATCGACGGAAGGCTTCGAGCAGGGCCGCAAGCCTATCCAGACCCGCCTGGAAGAGCTGGAACGCCGGATGCACGACCTTCACGAGGCGGCCCGCGAGCGACTTGCACGGGCAAAGGGACGGGAAGCCGCCGCTAACGCCCGGACCACTACGCTGCAGCGTTACCTGAGCAGTGAGCAGGCTGAGTTGCTCAAGCTGCTGCGGAAACGGGTGATCATGCACAAGCTGTCCGTGCTGCGGTTCGAACCTCTGGCCATGACGGTCAGCAATGGCTACGTCCCCGAGTGGGAGTTCCTGAGATATCGGAACAGCTACTTGCAGCCGGGGGACTACACCGGAGCAAAGACGCATGTTCTGGCCGGAGGCGACATCGAGGCGCCTGGGGAGGAGGTTTCACCAGGGGTGCTCGAAGCGGTGGCGCGCTATTCCGATCTGCCTGCTCCGCAGATCCCGGACCGCCTCAGCGGACGCCGGAGCGCACTGGCCCGCTGGATCGCGGATCCAGGCAATCCGCTGACCAGCCGGGTTCTGGTCAATCGCGTCTGGCAATATCATTTTGGGCGCGGGCTGGCTTCGAACGCGAACAACTTCGGAAAGATGGGCAAGAAGCCCTCGCATCCGGAACTGCTGGATTGGCTGGCGACATTCTTCATTGACCAGGGCTGGAGCGTAAAGGCCGTCCATCGAGTGATCCTGTATTCGGAGGCGTACCGGCGAGCCAGCGATCACCCGAACCGTGAGTTGCTGGACAAGGTCGACCCGGAGAATATCTACCTGGCGCGGTTCTCGCCCCGCCGGCTGGAAGCCGAGGAAATTCGGGACAGCATGATGGCGGTTGCCGGCGAGTTGAGCGACTTCACGGGCGGTCCCGGCA
>VYEH01000451.1:2587-3749 GCA_009843005.1 Pseudomonadota bacterium
CGTACGCCCAGATCAATCCTGATGTAGCGCACCAGCCGCGGCATGCGATGGGAACCCTCCAGCCGGTCTACGAAGCGGAACCGACCCGGCGGAGACGCAACCGCCGTTCCGTTTACAGTTTCCAGCGGCGCAGCATGATGGACCCGATGATCGAGGTGTTCAACGGCGCAAATCCGGACCTGACCTGCGAGCGCCGGGAATCATCCACCGTGCCGACCCAGGCGTTCGCCCTGCTCAATGCCGAACTGTCGCGCGACCTGGCGCTGATCATGGCTCAGCGCCTGGACTCCCTGCCTGAGGGGATGCGCGTCGAGAGCGCGTTCCGACTGGCATTCGGCCGCGATCCCACCAGCGAGGAGCGCGATTGGACGGCAGAGTTCGTAGCGGAGATGACGGCGCACCATGCGGAGAATCCCGCTACCGCCCGACGGTTGCCGGAAGACATCGTCCACACCATCACAAGCGAGTTGACCGGAGAACGCTTCGAATTCGTTCAGCCCGCTTATACCGGACCTTACGAGCACCATCCGCACCCGAGCGAGATGCCGCCCGGCACACGGGCATGGGCCGATCTGGCTCTGGCGCTATTCAACTCCAACGAATTCGTGTACGTGTACTGATCATGAAACGCCCCGTCCTTACCGCAAAACCATCCCGCCGCGAACTCCTGTACCACTCCGGCATGGGGCTGGGGGCAATCGCGCTGTCGGCGATGCTCCAGAAAGACCGCGCCCAGGCCGGGGTGCTCGCCCCCAAACGCGCGCACCATGACGCCAAAGCCAAGAACTGCATCTTTCTGCTGATGGAGGGCGGACCCAGTCACATCGACACGTTCGACCCGAAGCCCAAGCTTGTCGACCTCCACATGACCGAGTTCGTCAAGGAGAGAAACAAGTTCGAAGCCAGCATGAACACGGGCAAGCGTTACTTCGTCCGCAGTCCGTTCGACTTCCGCCGCGCCGGCCGCATGGGCATCGAGATCAACGCCAAGCTCGCCCATTTCGCCGATTGCGTGGACGACGTCTGTTTTTACCGGGGCCTGCAGGCGACCTCCGTCAACCATCCGACGGCGCTGTATCACCTCAATACGGGAAACCGTTTCGGTGGAGACCCGGCGATCGGCGCCGGGGTGACCTACGGGCTGGGCACCGAGAACCAGAAC
>VYEH01000214.1 GCA_009843005.1 Pseudomonadota bacterium
ACCCCGCTCAGCGCGCGTGGCGGGCGGCGCCCAGGCCAGTGGCGCCGATGCCCATATGTTTCATGAAACATATGGGGCTGAATGTTGCGGGCCTCGATATGTTGCGGCGACGCTGAATCTGCCATGTTTTTCTTGGAGTTGATCGGCGATTAGAGAACATATCTTTCTCCTTGGCGCGTGATGGACACGATGTTGCCTCCCAACAACGAGGAGCCACGCCGTGTTCGAAGAATTGTTCGAAATACCCGACACCATCGAGAGATATCGTGCCGCGCCGCTCGCCGAACCCCGGGAACTGTACCTCCGTCATCTCGCGGATTTCGGCGCGGGTCGACTTACGCTACGGCAAATCGCGCTCGATCAGATTCGTCTGCTTGATGTGCTGGATCTACACGAGGGCGAGAAGGTCTCCGTCGCCGAGATCGAGGCCACCGAACCGGACTGGGCGCACGCGCGCCGTCCCAGGCTTGGGCGCAGCCTGCCGACCACAAGAAAGTCAGCGAAGCGCTCTTTGAGCCGGGTCATCCGGTGGCTGCGCTTTCTGGGTTGGCTCGATGAGCCCGAGGAGAACCGTCACCCCTACAGTGCCGAGCTTGGCGCGTTCGAGGAATGGATGCGCGCCGAGCGCGGTTATGCCGAACAAACGATTGACGGCAATCTTCGCAGTGCCAGGGAGTTCCTCGACTGGCTCGCCGCCGGCGGCAAGCAACTCAAGTCGGCGAGGATTGCCGATGTCGACGCCGCCATCAAGGCGAAGACGGCCCGAAGGCACTACAGCCGCGTAACGATCAGAAGCGGTGCCGGACGTCTTCGGGTCTTCTTCCGCTTCGCCGAGGAGCACGACCTTTGCACACCGGGCATGGCCGAGGGGATCGTTCCACCGCGGTTCTATCGCGACCAGAAGGTGCGCGGCACGCTGAGCCGGAGCGACATCGAGCGCCTCCTCGCCACCACTGACAGCGACCGGCCGAAGGACAAGCGCGATCGGGCCATCCTGATGCTGTTGATCGTCTACGGCCTGCGCGCTGGAGAGATCCGCACTCTACGGCTTGATGACCTGGACTGGGAAAACGAAACGTTGCGCGTGCACCGGCCCAAGACCGGGCGGACCGATCTCTTCCCGCTCTCCCAGGCGGTCGGACAGGCCATTGTTCGCTACCTTGTCGATGTCCGCCCCCCGCGGCCCGAGCGGGCACTGTTCCTTACGCTTGCGGCGCCGATCCGGCCACTGGGTCGAACTACCCCAGGGTACATGGTCCGACGCCGCATGGACGAAGCGGGCATCGCGGCCGAACGCCGTGGGACGCATGTGCTGCGTCACACCGCGGCCCAGCATCTTCTCGACCGGGGTGTGTCGATGAAGGTGATCGGGGACTATCTCGGGCACCGCAACCCGCGCTCCACCAAGGCTTACGCCAGGTTCGATCTGAACGCCCTTCGCGAAGTCGCCGACTTCGATCTGGAGGGTCTCGCATGAACCTGCGGGAAGCCATCGATCGATACATTGAATGGCAACGGTCCCACGGTGCGAAGTTCGAGACCAGCGCGGTTACGTTGCATATCTTCGCCAAGCGCATTAGCAGCGAGATCGACTGCGATGCGGTCAGCCGTTCGCAGGTCCTCGACTACCTCGCCGGCAACGGCTCGCTGACCCGATACCGCGAGAACAAGTACTGCGCGCTGGCAGGCTTCTACCGCTATGCGATCAGCCGGGGCTACGCCAGCTCCTCGCCGCTGCCCGACAATGAGCCGAAGCCGCCGAAATCACGGCCGCCCTACATCTACTCCCGCGTCGAGCTCTGCCGCCTGTTCGGCGCCATCGAAACGTTCCAACCGTACGTGGTCCAGCTGGACAGCCAGACCATGCACACGCTGCTTCTGCTTCTCTACGGAGCCGCCTTGCGGGGTGGCGAGGCCAGGTCGCTCACCATCGACGATGTCGACCTGTCGGGGGCCGTGCTGACGGTGCGCGATGCGAAGTTCTACAAGAGCCGCCTCGTTCCCGTCGGCCCCCAACTCGCCGATCGGCTGAGAAGCTACGCGGAGATACGGGCAAATCGGCCCTTTCCGCAGGGGCGGGCATCCACGTTCCTGGCGAATATGGACGGAACGCCACTGAACCTGCACACGGTCTACAGGGCCTTCGTGAGGCTGTTGAGCCACGCCGGAATCGAGTCAACCGACGACTCGCGGCAGGCGCCGCGACTGCACTCGTTCCGGCATAGCTTCGCGGTTCATCGCCTGACGGATTGGTACCGCCAGGGCGCTGATGTTCAGCGCCTGCTGCCGGTGCTCTCGACCTATCTCGGCCACGCCAGGCTGCGCCACACCCAAGTCTACCTGTCCATGACGCCGGAGTTGCTGCACGAGGCCGCGCTGCGGTTCGAGCGCTACGCAGGAGGAGACAACAATGAATGATCCCCATGCCCTGCTGGGCCCCTGGGTCCAACGCTTTCTCGAGCAGCACGTCGTGACCGAGCGGAATCTGTCGCGCAACACCTGCAAGAGCTACCGCGATACCTTCAAGCTGCTGATCCCGTTCGCCTGCGCTCAGCTCGGCAAACAGGATTATCAGCTGGCCGTACGGGACCTCTCGTCCGAACTGGTGCGCCGCTTCCTCGGTCATCTCGAAGATGACCGAGGCTGTGGCGCCCACACTCGCAATCAGCGCCTGTCAGCGATCCGGGCGTTTGCAAGCTTCGTGGCGAGCCACGATCCGGCCCTCGTCGCATGGCGCGGCCAAATCAGCGCCATCGCGTCGAAAAAGACGACGTCAAAACCGGTGCCTTGGCTGACCGTGGACGAGATGCTCGCCCTGCTCGATGTGCCCGACCGCACGACGCGGCACGGGCGAATCGAACACGCGATCCTGCTGTTCCTCTACAAGACCGGAGCACGTGTGTCGGAAGCCACGCAATTGCGCGTGGGCGACCTGCAGGTCGGGCGCCGCGATGGCGGCCACGCGCTCGTCACCCTGCACGGAAAGGGCGGAAAGGTACGCCTCTGCCCATTGCGCCCGGATATCGAACGCGTCCTGATCGAGCTGGTCGACGGCCGCGCCGATGGTGACGCTGTCTTCCTCAACAGGCGCCGGCAGCCGTTCACCCGGTTCGGCGTCTACTGGGTCGTTGAGCGCTGCGCGGCCCAGGTCCCGGCGCTGGCGGGGAAGAAAATAACGCCCCATGTGCTCAGGCATACGACCGCCTGCCACATGGTGTTCGCCGACGTGGACATCAACACGGTCCGTGCATGGCTCGGCCATTCTTCCGTCGACACCACCAACATCTACGCCGAAATCAGCCTCAAGATGAAGGCCGAGGCGGTGGCACTGTGCGATGTCGCGGAAGCAGGCTCGGGTCGCTCCTGGAAGGAGGACAAGGGCTTGATGGCCTTCCTGAAGTCCTATTGAGCGCGCTGGAATATGTTGCGGCGCTACTAGCCCCGCAGCAGCTGGCCTGAGGAGAAGTCAATGGATCATCGAAAGAACCGTCAACGCCGCAACATATGGAGGCCCGCAACATTCATGCCCATATGTTTCATGAAACATATGGGGCTCGCCGCCTCGGGCCTGGGCGTCGCGCGCAACGGCCGCTGACCGGAGAGCCCGGCCATGCCGCTCAAGGACCCTGCGAAGAAGCAGGAGCGGGATCGCCGCAACCGTCAGCGCCACGCCGCGCGCTCCGCCAGCGGGACCTGCACCCGCTGCGGCACACTTCCTCCCGAGCCCGGCCTCAAGATG
>VYEH01000284.1 GCA_009843005.1 Pseudomonadota bacterium
GCTGCGGGCGCGACCACCTTCAGGATTGGCCGAAATCGCTTCGATCGCCCGTACCAGACCTCGGTAGTTTTTCCACCACTGATCTCGGCCCCACCTCGCGACAGTGAAGCGCCGGATTTCGTCCAAGTCCTTTTGCGCCCGCCGGGACAGCCTGATTGTCATGTCGCAAAGGCTATCTCGCGCCGGCATCCGGCTCGTATGCCTGGGGATCGAATTGCTCGAAATCACCGGCCTCGGCGTCGCGCACAGCTTGCTCCAGATTCGCTTTCAATACGTAAAATTGGCGCGCGCCGTCACGTTCCATAAGCATTCGAACACCCGCCCGAATCACTTCGCTAATGTTGGCGTAGGCTCCGGATTGGATCTGTCCGTCAACATAGGCTCTCATCTGTCCAGTAAGATGTACGTTTGGCATCCGAATACCTCGATATGTCGGAATTTGCTGGATAGTGTCAGATACTGACATTCGCGAGAAGTTCGGTCAATCAGAGAATCTTTGTCTTTCGCAGAGATTTGAGCACGTCGCTGAGGTCAAATCTTCAGCCGGCACCCCCAGGCAGTTCCTCCGTCCATGCACCGCCCCACTCGACGACCTCGTAACGATCGGTCACCGGAAAACCGGGTGGGCGCGCGTCCCCGAGCCGTGGATCGAACTCCAGCCGCGTGCGAAACCGCGGCTCCGTCGCCGACAGGCTGCCGGCCGCGACGCTGCCGAACACGTGGAGCGTACCGGCCCTTCGCGAGGAGTAGTTGCGAACGAGGAAACGACGTTTCGCCAGGATGGCCGCGTGCACGGTCACATCGCCCGGTCCCGTGATCCGGGGCTCGGCGACCGCCACGTTTCGATCCGCGACCAATCCGATGAAGTCGTCGCTGTCGGGATCGAGGCGCGGATCGCCGGCGTACAGCAGATCGTCCCCGATGACGATATCGTTTGGCGCATACACCAACACCTTGCCGTTCACGACGCCGCTCACGCGCAGAGAGACGCCCCGGTCGCCGAGCAGGTAGTGGGGTTCGTCGGACAGCCGGACGCGATGACCCGACATTTCGCCCTTGAGGTACGCCCACGAAAAGCTGCCATCGTCATGAAAGCTGATCTGTGCGTCGGCCGCGAAGCGATGCACGCGCTCGCCGGGAACGTCGTCGATTTCGTCGAGCGCCACGAACTGCTGCGGCAACCGGATTCGCTTCACCCGTGTCTCGAGCCCGCCGAGAAACACCTCCTCGCGCCGAACGAAGCGCTCGGAGTTGGACGTGTTGACCCGGCGTGCCGTCGTCACCTTGCCGTGGAAGGTCGGCTGCACTCCCCCGCTTCTGGAAATGAAGACCTCGGAGTTTGAATGGAATCGGCCATCGATCACATCGTCGTGGATCTGCACGTTCGGATCCCACCGATCGACGAACTGCGCGAAGCTCGAGAACGCCAGCCGCTGCATGCGCATTTGCGTGGACCAGCGCCGGCCGTCCCGTTCCGTGCTGACCTCGACGATCATCTGGTCCATGCCCATGTTGTCGCCAGCCTCATTGCGGGAAATTCTGGCGCTGTATGTACGCCCCTCGTGCTCCCAGGAAAGCGGCTCGGCAGAAATGGCCTCTACGTCGCTCGACCACTCGGCAACCATATCGTCGAACATTTGATGCTCACCCACGTCCAGTGGTGCGATCTCGGGTTCCCTGAAGTTCGAGAAATCGGGCAAGGGCGCCGCTACGGCAGCGACGAGATCGGCTTCGCGCAACGATGGCAGGGGTGCATGGCGCAGCGGTTGCTCGTTCGATTGCGGCAGGTCGTGAGCCCATGTCACCAATTGAGGTTGCGGCAACTGTTGAGGCAGCGGCTCGTTCGGCTGCGGAGGATCGCGAGGTCGAGGTAGCTGCCGCAGCCGTGTCAGCGTGTGATCCTGCGACGGCTCCGACGCATTCGGGAGCTCATTCTCAGCGCCCGCATCCACCGGCAAGCTCGCTGCCAGCGCGTCCTCGGCATGGCCCGACATGGGCTCGGGCTGCTCGGCCACCGACTCGGCATCCTGCACACGCCCGCCATCACCGTCTGCATCTTCGAGCAGTACGAACTCCGCCATTACGACGCCCGACGACGTTGCCGATGACGGCTCAATCCGGGGATACAACGTCACGAGCCCGGCCAGCACCAGCAAATGCAGCCCGACGGATCCGAGGAGAGCGAGGCATCTCACCCGGCCGCGCTCGTCGAATCGCCAAATCCCTGTTCTTATGCTCTTGACCATAGGCGCATGTACGACGATAACGCTCCCCGATCATGGCGTCCAGATATCGCGGAGCGCAATGAACGCAGCAACAAACGGTTTGCGCTCCCCGCTGCCACACATGGCGGCACCCGACTCATTCTGTTAGTTTCCAGGCACTCGATACCGGCCCAACAGCTTCGCCATGCTCTACCGCGCTCTCGTTCGATTCATGAGTCGGGTTGCCCGGACGTTCTACAAGCGAATCGAGGTGGTGGGCCTGGAAAATGTCCCTGCGAGCGGCGCCGTGATTCTTGCGGGAAATCACCCCAACGCATTGATCGACGGGGTGCTGCTGATGTGCCATGCGGGCCGTACGCCCGTGCACTTTCTCGGCAACGCGAAGCTCTGGAAAATCCCTCTGCTCGCCCGGCTGCTGGATGCGCTCGGCGCCGTGCCGGTGCAGCGCCGCGAGGAACACGGCTTCGGCGCGGATAACCGGGACGCCTTCGATCGCGTTGACGAGGTTCTGGCTCGCGGCGGCTGCGTGGCCATTTTCCCGGAGGGCATCAGCCACACGGACAGCCAGCTCTCGAGGCTCAAGACCGGCACGGCGAGAATAGCCCTGCGCGCCGCCGCACATCGCGAGGCCGCGGTGGCGATCATTCCTTTCGGCCTGACCTACTACGATCGACATCGCTTCAGAAGCCAGGTCCTGCTGCACTTCGGCTCACCGATCCACATTGATCGGCACCGTCTGTCAGCTTACGCGAACGACAAGGTGGGAGCGGTGCGACAACTCACCCGGAAACTGCGCGAGCGACTCTCGCGCGTCACTTTGAATGCGCCGGACTGGGCGACGTTGCGGTTCATTCACGCCGCACGGCGACTGTACAAGCCGATGTCAGCAAATCTAACGCCCTCCGTTTACGTCGATCTCAGCCGCCGCTTCGTGGAGCACTACACGCGGTTTGCCGACGAGCCGGACATCCAGCGCCTGCGCGCCAAAATCGAAGCATACCAGTCGCAGTTGGAGCTACTGGGACTGAAGGACCATCAGCTCAATCACCCTGTCAGTACACGCCTCGCCATGACGAGGATCGTCTGGCGCACGACCCTGGTCGTGCTGTTGTTGCCGCTCGCACTTCCCGGGGCGATCGTCGTGCTGCCGATTGCCTGGCTCGCCGCAACGGTGAGTTCGTGGTACAGCTATGACGTTGACGACATCGCCACCCTGAAAGTCTCGACGGCCGTTCCGATTCTGCTGGCCGCCTACACGCTGGTCACGGTCTGGGTGGGGCTGGCCTTCGGATGGGGCTGGGCAGTTCTGGCCGTGCTCCTGATCCCGGTCAGCTTGTTCGCCACGCTGTTTGTGCTGGAAAAACAGGCTCAGCTACTGATCTCGATTCGCAGCGTCTTCCGCCTCGCGTGGTTGCGCAGCGACATCGAGGCGCTGGGTGACGAGAGGAAAAAACTCGTGGCCGCAGTACGAACCGCCGTCGACCGCTACGCAGACCCACGC
>VYEH01000411.1:0-17453 GCA_009843005.1 Pseudomonadota bacterium
GCAATCCATCCATCGAAGCAATATCCGCAGGTGACAAAAATGGCCGGCGACTGTACTTGAGTGCAGTGACAACCCATTCGAAAGGGAACGGCGACGAATCACTGCTATCAATCGTCTGCTGCTCTCCAACAGCGATGCATAGTGATTGTCAGTAAAAATTCGACCGCCCGGCATGGAGAAATCCCAATGCAATCGAACGGGGCGATGCTCGGTGAGGACATTAGTGGGTCGAAGAACCCAAACGGGATCGTGCCAAGCGCAGTCGAGCAGAAACCAGGCTCGATCGGAGTAGGCCGCATGCTCGTCCGTATGTGCGATTCGCTGCAAGTGATTTGAAACAGAGGCGGGCATGTGGGCCACTTATCGAAGCTCCGGCAGCGGCGGTAGAGCTTGCACCAGCACCTCCGCCGACGCCAGTTGAGCGGCGCCGAACCGTGGCAGAATGTCTTGTTCCAGAATCTGCAGTAGCGGTTGGTAGTAAATCTCCCAGCGCGCTGGGTGCAACATCATTTCACCTGCGCGAAAGTGATCGCGAGTTTGCAGCAGTCTGGCCAGGGTGTTCGGGTCATCTGGAATGACGGCGTTGGGGCAAGCGAAGCACCCCATGAAATTGGTGCAGAGTTCACCGCGACGAGACCCGGGTGCAATACCGTCAAACGGGTTACGGCAATCGAATCCAAACATCGTGGTGACGGATCCGGCCGGTAAATCTGAAGGCGCCCCTTTCGCCGACACGATGTCGGATTTTTCGTCCCTCTGTTCGAGGTGCTCAACGAAAGCGTGTTGCAGTGCCGCGATGCGCGTGTCGTTCTTTGCCTTCACGAGCGGTGTCTCTACGTAGCGTATTGTGGTTGCAAGATCTGAGTGGTTTGCCACCGCCTGCGTCTTGCGGAGATCGCCGCTGGCAATGTAAAACCCTTCAAGGACACTGGGGCGGATGGAGTCGAGGGAGAAACGCGCAAGCTTGTGACGCTCGCAGAATCCTCGAATAAACTTTTTCATTGAGCCGGAAACCAGTGACCTTACTCCCCGTCCAGTCTTGTACAGAAACAAGCGATCGCGGTGCTCGGCTGACGCCAGGCGACGGAGCGGTTGTGTCCATTCAAGAATCTCCCTGACAAGTGAGGGTGGCTGGAATGGATCAGCTTTATTGAATGTACGGCGCTGCATGCGGTGCGAGCGAGACTTGAACCAAACAATCGCTTCCCTCTCCGACAACAGCGGCAATGCCTGCAAGCAATCGCACTGAATTTCGGCGATCGGATCCGGGTTGCCGGCGGTATGGATCAAGATGGCCACGTAGTACGGAAACAAAGACTCGGGGCGCGGATACAGGCAAGGTTCCACGGCTTTTACTCCACCAAACCGCGCCAAGGCTCGGCGTGCCGCATAACTTCCTTCGCCCACCAAATTGAGGTAAGGAGGAACGATGCCATCGAAATGTTCATCGAAATAGTTGAGCAGTGTACCGAGAGTGTATTGAGAACCATCGGCGTTGGCGCGTTCGGCTTCAGCCGCAGCACGCCGGGTCCGAATCATTGCGATGTCCTTATTGCACGCCTTCAGTAGCGCGCGCAGAGCGTGAGCCGGCATTCTCGCTTTAGGTTGAGATGAGTGATTCCTAAAAGGGAACGGGCTTGATGGATACTCAATACCGCTCAGAAGTTCCGGACGACATCGTTCGAGCCACTGAAGCAGCACACGGATCGTGGAGTACGCACCCGATCGACTGTTCTTACTCCAAGTCCGCCCTTTGGCATTCACCTGACTGTTCAGCCACTCGACATAGCGAACCAGCATATCGCCGTCGATGTCGGCGAGGCATTCAACCGCCGAGGTTTCGTCCACGAAACGACAGAATTCGTTCACCCACCGCCAACGTACGAGAATAGTCTTCTTTGTGGAGAGCATCCCGTAGTGCATCCAAAAAGCCTCGGCGAAGGCCAAACGCACGTCAGCCGCCAGGTCCAGCGCACCAAAGTCGATAGTCGTCCTATGAATGCGTCGTGGAGCATCGTAAGACGATTGATGAAGCGTTTTCGGCGCTTCACCCGATGCGGTGCGCATTGACCGTGCCATACGCAGACGGCGAGCCACTGCTATTTCTCCTCGGTAAACAGCGTATCCATGACGGCTGTCAACGCATACTCGTCAACCTGGATGGCGCGCAAATATCTGTCGGTCGTGGCGATTCGTTGGTGCCCCATCAGCACCTTGACGATCAGCAACGGATTAATATCGGCTCCGTCGTTAGCCAACTGCTCCAGTCGCGCCAGAAGCATGCAAGCAAAGCTCGCGCGCAAAACGTGTGTCGTCGCCTTGATGCCGCAGCGCTTTCCAGCGCGACTAACCTGGAGCTGATACGCGCTCTTGCTGACTGGGTTGCCGCGTGCGTTAACAAACAAAGCGCTCGGGCTGTCGGCCGACCCTCTGCGTCTCGCGCGATTTAGCCAGGCACGACGGTGGCGTGACACGTAGCAGGCTGTCTCATCGAGCAAGCTCATCGATGCCAGCACATACCCTTGTTTGGGACCCTTTCGCAGTATTTCGATCACCTCATAGGGCGATGTTGACGTCTTTATCCCAGCTACGTCGCTTACATTAAGTCTCGGTAACTCCCCGAGGCGCAAACCGGTGTAGAGCTGCCAGCGAGCCATCAGGTCATAGGGCGGTGGAAGAGCCGCCATGAGCTCGCGTGCTTGCGCGGATGTGAGTGGATGCGGTAGTGACTCATATTGTCGCAAAACGAAGAAATTGCGGTCCGCAGTTGGTGAGCTAGAACCGCGTGCTGCGCGCGGCCTCTGAGCCCGGGCAAAATTGCGAGGCTGGCCAGCCAACGCCGATGCTTCAAGGTACCGGTGGCGCACCAGCCAATCGTAGAATCTGAGCACTCCACGGACTCGATGATTAATGGTCGAGGTGCGGTAGGGTCGACCGGTGTGCCCGCTCAATTGAGACAACATGCGGTTACGGTAGGCGACTAGATCGACGGCATCCGCTTCCCGCCAGTCGATTGCGTTCTGCTCCAGTGTCTCGAACCAGTCGTACAGGATCTCTGCGTAAGTCCTTAGAGTTTCCGCGGAGTATCCTCGCTGAATGAAATGTTCGTGGAGATAGGCCACTGCCGGCTCGATGAGTTGGCAATCGGCCGTAAACAGAAGGGGAAACTTGGTCGGTCTAGGCTCACGAAGCACCATTGAGTGTGCCTGCAATACAGCCGGAACAAGATGATCATCCACCTTGTCTGGCTCCGGGAGGCTCGACTTACGAATAATCTGAACGATTTTGGCTCAACTCCCGAATCAATTTATTGACCGCGTTTACAAAGCTCAGACCACAAACATGCATCGCCAAGTCAATGGCGCCGCCGCCTCCGCACCGCCCCCGCATGTCGTACCACTGACACCCGGTTGTCAAGATCTCAAACTCCCCTTGTGTGGTACGTACATGCCAGCGACGGCTTTGATCGGACTTGATCGGCCTATAACTCGGGTCGGCCTTGATATGTATGGCCAGCAAAGCCAAGGCATCAGCGGCTGGCGTCTCCCTTAATCGCGTCAACGTGGATTCCTTAAAGTATCTACGCGCTGCCACAATAGCTTGCGTCCATAGTGTTCATGCGACGGGCTTCTCGCCTCTATGAGAGGCTTGGGCTACTCGAACCACTCAGTGTAGATCATCGGTAGGAAAGGCAACAAAATGTTTACACTTTAGAATGCAACCTAACATCCGTCGGGAATCTCCGAGCCAAGCGAAGCCGACCGCGGCATCACCCTGAAACTGGGCCGGGCGCTGGCACTGGTGGATATACGGCTCCTGGACCATCTCGTCGTAACCCGGGACGGGCACGTCTCCCTGGCCGAACGGGGCTGGATATAGCCTCGGCCAACGGGTATAGTCCGTCGCCTCCATGGACAAGCCCCCCTCGAGGAGCCTTCCAATGTCGAGAGTGTGCCAGGTAACCGGCAAGCGCCCGATGGCGGGCAACAACGTTTCGCATGCCCATAACAAGACCCGGCGGCGGTTTCTGCCGAATCTTCATACCCAGCGCTTCTGGCTGGAAAGCGAGCAGCGTTTCGTCAAGCTGAAGGTCTCGCACAAGGGCTTGCGAATCATCGACAAGAAGGGCATCGAACAGGTCGTCAAGGATCTGCGCGAGCAGGGCCAGAAGATTTAGCGGGAGACAACCGGTGCGAGAGAAAATCAGGCTGCGGTCAACGGCGGGAACCGGCCACTACTACACCACGACCAAGAACAAGCGCCTCCACCCCGAGAAGATGGAAGTGAAGAAATACGACCCGCGGGTCCGCAAGCACGTCATCTACAAGGAAACGAAGATCAAGTAAGTCGTCGGCGCGCCGATTCGGCGCTCGACGTAAATCCGGCAGCGCTCGCTTGAGCGCGAACAGTCGCCCATGCCTTGCCAGAAGTTGCGCCTACCCCGCCCCTGCCAATCGGGTGCTCGGACGGAATGACTTCAGGTACGCCGAGAAATCCTCCAGCGCCTCGATGCCGCTGGCTTCAGCCCGGCTGCACCACCCCATGAGTTCCGCCAACAGCCCTTCATTGCTCAGGTCGGTGTTCTCCCAGAGCGCCTTCAGTTCGTTGCGGTACTCCATCACCGTCTTCAGGCTGGGATACTTCTCCATCAATTCCGCCAGGCGTTCCCTGGACTGACTGTCCAGCAGGCTGGGATGGCGGGTCAGCCATCGCTTGGCGCGCCGGAACGGCGCCCTTGCCTTGCCCTTGTATCGCCGGATCTCGCCTCGCAACACGGGAAACGTCACGCTCTTGCGGTAGTGCCGCAGCACGTGCATGCGATTGATGAGTATGGAACGCAGGGCTTCAATATCCGGGCTTGAGGCCTCCTCCACCAGTTCCGGTTTCGGAGCCACCCGCCTGATCCGTGCAAGCCCCAGGGCGGCGAACAGCCGCAGATGCAGCCAGCCCAGGTCAACCTCCCATGGATGCTGGGAGAATCGGGCCGAGCTCGGGAAAGCGTGATGATTGTTGTGCAACTCTTCTCCGGCGACGAACACCGCCAGCGGCCACAGGTTGGTGGAAGCGTCGTCGGTCTCGAAGTTCCTGTAGCCCCTGGCATGGGAAAGGCCGTTGATGATCCCGGCGGCAAGCAGGGGCATGGTGATCAACTGAAACCCGTACAGCGCGATGCCCGGCAGCCCGAACAGGAACACGACCACGAAGAACAACAGGGCAATGCCCACATTCGGCCAGCGGCTGTAGACATGGCGTTCCACCCAGTCGTCGGGCGTGCCGCGGCCGTACTTTTCCACGGTCTCCGGGTTGCGCGCCTCCTTCCGATACAGCTCCGCGCCTTGCAGCAGCACTGTCTTGAGGCCGACAAGTTGCGGACTGTGCGGGTCACCGTCCCGTTCGCACATGGCATGATGCTTGCGGTGCACCGCCACCCACTGCCTGGTGATGACACCCGTGTTAATCCACAGCCAGAAGCGGAAAAAGTGCCGCAACGCCGGGTGCAGATCGATGGACCGGTGGGCCTGTTCGCGATGATGGTACAAGGTGATGGCGATCAGCGTGATGTGAACGCCGATTGCCCCCGCGATCACGTAGCCCCAAAAGCCCAGCCCGAGAATCCCGTAATAGTATTCGGCGACAAACTGCAGCACCTGATGACTCCGTACCCCGCAGACGTGCCACTATAGCCCATGCGGAATCTCTCTCCAATGAACCATTCTCACCATGCCCGAACTGCCTGAAGTCGAGACCACGCGGCGCGGACTGGAGCCCCTGGTCGTAGGGCAAACGATCCGTTCGCTCGCGGTGCGGGAGCCGCGGCTGCGATGGCCTGTGGAACCCTCGCTCGACCGGCGATTGCGCAACCGGACCGTGCAGGCGCTTTCCCGCCGGGGCAAGTACCTGCTGATGACCACCGGCGCGGGCACGCTGCTCCTTCACCTGGGCATGTCCGGCAGCCTGCGATTCCTTCCCGAGCGGCGCGAACCCTCACGCCACGACCATTTCGATCTCGAATTCCTATCGGGCGCGATGCTGCGCTTCAACGATCCCAGGCGCTTCGGCAGCCTGCATTGGTGCGCATCGCCCGAAGCCCATTGGCTGCTGGAAAACCTGGGTCCCGAACCGCTGGGAGCCGAATTCAGTGGCGAATACCTCTGGCGCGTCTCCCGGGGACGCCGGGTTGCGATCAAGACGCTGCTGATGAACGGACGCATCGTGGCGGGGCTTGGAAACATATACGCCAACGAAGCTCTGTTCAGAGCCGGCATTCACCCGTCAAGATCGGCAGGACGAGTGTCGCACAAGCGCCTGGAACAACTTGTCGATGCGGTTCGAGATGTGCTGCGAGAAGCCATAAGGGCTGGCGGGACTACGCTGCAGGACTTCGTCGGCGGTGACGGCAAACCGGGATATTTCCAGCTCGCCCTGGACGTTTACGGCAAAGCGGGAGAACCTTGCGCCCGATGCAAGCGGCCCATCAGGGTTCACACCATCGGCCAGCGCGCCACCTACTATTGTGCAAGCTGCCAGCGTTAATCGACTTCCACGTAGTCTTCGCAGGTGATCAGTGTGCGGAGAACCTCGGCTCCCCTACGCCCCGCGGGTCCGACGCGGCGTCGACTTCACCGCTGCTGCGATCCCACGTGACGATCTGCAGATTACCGTTGCCCCTCAATTGGCGGCTGCGGGCCAGGTTGTGGCCAAGGCCCCGCAAGGCCTCTTCTTCCTCGTCGGAGAGCACAGCGGGCTCGAATATGAGCCGGTCGGGAAAATACTGGTGGTGGAAGCGGGGGTTGGATGCCATGGTGGCCGCATCGGCGCCTTCGGTCCATGCCAGGCTCGCCAGGAAGACGATGGTGATGATCTGGCTGCCACCCGGCGATCCCAGCAGCGCCGCCCCGTCTTCCGTGCGGAGGATCGTGGGCGTCATGCTGGAAAGCATCCGTTTGCCGGGCTGGATGCTGTTGGCTTCGGCGCTGAGGAGCTGATAGCCGTTCGGCTGGCCGGGCTTCATCGAGAAGTCGTCCATTTCATTGTTGAGCAGGACGCCCGTCCCGGGCGCGACGAACCCGCTGCCGAAACCGAAATTGATGGTCTGCGTCGCCGCGACCATGTTGCCTTCCCGGTCAAGCACCGAGAAATGGCTGGTCTGGGGGCCTCCGCCTGAACCTGCGGGCTGAATCCCCGGCAGGCTGTCGCTGGGCGTGGCGCGGTCGATCCGCAGACTCGCTGTCTGACCGGCTGCGTAATAGGGATGAGTCAAGCGATCCACCGGGATGTCGATGAAATCGGGATCGCCCAGGTACGGCCCCCGATCCCGATAGGCGCGACGCATGATCTCGGTCAGCAGATGCGTACGGGTGACCCGGTCGACGCCTGCGAGGTCGTAGCCTGCGAGCATGTTGAACATGTTGATCAGCGCCACTCCGCCGGCTGACGGCGGCGGCGCGGTGGTGACGGTGACATCGTGGTACGTGCCTATCAGCGGCTCCCGCTCCATCACCCGGTAGTTCAGCAGATCCTCGGCGCTCCAGATACCGCCTCCGCGCTGCACCCCATCGACGAGCATGTCGGCGACGGCCCCCCGGTAAAACCCGTCGTGGCCCTCGCGGGCCAGGATTCGCATCGTGGCCGCAAGCTCAGGTTGCCTGAACGGATCGCCGGCGGCTGGCACCTCACCCCCGGGGGCGAATACGTCCTGCGCCGCTTCATTCATGGAGGGCGCACGGCGAGCCAGCCGGTTTACCAACGTCTCGTAGGCCGGAAATCCCTCGTCGGCATGACGAATCGCCGGCCCCAATGATTCCGCAAGCGGTAAACGCCCATAATTCTCGGCCAGGTGGACAAGGGCTGCCGGCAGGCCTGGAATACCGGCAGCCAGCGGACCGTTGCGCGACGCGCCCGGAATGGGGTCTCCGTCCTCATCGAGGTACATGTCCTCCCGCGCGGCGCCGGGAGCCGTTTCGCGCCCATCGACAAATACCTGCAAACCGTCGCTGGCTCGATACAGCAGGAAAAACCCGCCGCCGCCGAGTCCCGACCCGTAGGGTTCCACGACCCCGAGGGCGGCGCTGACGGCAATCGCCGCGTCGAACGCATTGCCTCCCTGTTCCAGGATCTCGATTCCCGCTTCGCTTGCCAGCGGGTTCGCGCTCGCCACCGCCGCCCGATTCGGCGTCTGGGCGAGGCCGGCGGCCGCCCACAGCAGCAAAAGGGGGACAAGTAGAGCGTTCAGCCTGTTCATTCGCATCAGTCTCCGAATTTCTTACTCAGGGCCTCGACCACATGGGGCCGCACAAAGGCGGATACATCCCCTCCGAGCTGTGCGACTTCCCGCACCAGGCTGGAGGAGACAAACGTGTATTGCTCAGTGGGCGTCAGGAACACCGTTTCCACTTCCTCGGTCAACTGGCGGTTCGTGGCCGCGAGCTGAAACTCGTGCTCGAAGTCCGACACCGCCCGCAGCCCGCGGATGATAACTCGCAACCCATGGCTACGGGCAAAGTCCACGGTCAGTCCCTCGTAGCCCGTCACCGTTACGCCCGGCATGTCCCGAAAGGCTTCGGCGGCCAACTCCAGGCGTTCGTCCAGACTGAACAATGGCGATTTCCCCGGACTGGCGGCGACGGCCACGACCACTCTGTCGAACAGGACAGCAGCGCGGTGCAATAGGTCCTCGTGACCCAGAGTCACTGGATCGAAGGTTCCGGGATACATTGCCGCTACGTTCATCGTACGGAGGGATCGGACAGGCAAGTGGCTATTCTACTCCGGGTCTGCCAGGCGGAGCAGCCCGAAGGCCACTCGCGCGGCCGTGCCTTGTTTCAACAATTGCACACCGGGTACGGCGGCGACCGCATCGCCCAACGAATCTCCGCCGCGCTTCACCGGGCGTTCCACGTACACCAGATGGCCGGACGCGAGCCAGGAGGCCAGCTTTGCAAGCACTTGCGCCAGGCCCGTCGCGTAGGGCGGATCGGCGAACACGACATCGAAAGGACGCCGCGGGCGCGACGCAAGAAATCCCATCGCATCTTCGTGAAAAACACGTGCCTCGGCTGCCAGGGTGCAGATACTGTCCTCGAGCGCCCGCACCAGTAGGGCATCGTGCTCCACAAACGTCGTCCCCGCGGCGCCGCGGGACAGCGCCTCCAGGCCGAGCACGCCCGTACCGGCGAACAGATCCAGACACTGCGCGCCCGGCAGTGAAGGGGCAAGCCAGTTGAACAGAGTCTCGCGCACGCGGTCGGGGGTGGGGCGCACTTCGGTACCCGAGGGAATAACCAGCCTCCGGCCCCGCCAACGTCCGCCGACAATGCGCACGCCAGTGGATTTTGTCCGCCTTCTGCTCTGCATCGAATATCTCTTGATACCGCCTCCGTGGCGGACTCGCGCGCCAGTATAATGCCGCGATCATGATCCGATTCGAGAACGTGAGAAAGCGTTATCCCGCGGGAAGAGAGGCGCTGCGCGGGGTCAGCTTCCGCCTCGAAAAGGGCGAAATGGCCTTTCTCACCGGCTCCTCGGGCGCCGGCAAGAGCACTCTTCTCAAGCTTGTTGCGCTCATCGAAAGGCCCACGCGCGGCACGGTACTGGTGGCCAATCAGAACACGGCCCGTGTCCCGCGGCGCCGGATACCGCAGTTTCGACGGCAGATCGGCATCGTTTTCCAGGATCACAAGCTGTTGCACGACCGGACGGTATTCGACAACGTCGCGCTGCCCCTGATGATCTCTTCGTTGTGGCGCCGGGAGCTGCGGGGACGGGTGCGCGCCGCACTGGATCAGGTGGGTCTGCTGCGCTACGAGAATCAGTTCCCCCTGTCCCTCTCATCGGGGGAACAGCAGCGCGTAGGCATTGCCAGAGCGGTGGCCAGCCGGCCGCAACTGGTCATCGCCGATGAACCCACGGGCAATCTCGACCCGGGGCTATCGCTGGAGATCATGCGCCTGTTCGGGCGCTTCAACGACGTTGGAACCACCGTGCTCATCGCTACCCACGACCTGGAGCTGATCAGCCGGATGGGCTACCGGCGGCTTAGCCTTGCGGCCGGAAGGATGGCGGTTCCGGCTGCGGAACCCGGCTGAAGGACCGCGCATGGACATGATCGCCCGCTACCTTTCGCTGCACATCGAAAACATGACCGGTGCCGTAGCCCGCGTGGCGGGGCGGCCGCTGGGCAGTCTCATGACCACCCTGGTCATCGCCATCGCGCTGGTCGTGCCTGCCGGACTGCGGGTGATGGTGGACAATGCGCGGGCGCTGAGCGGTACCTGGCAAGGGGCTGCGGACTTTACGGTCTACCTTGAAATGGCTGTCGAGGAGCCGGCGGCCGAAGCGCTCGCTCAGCAGATCGGGCAGCGAAACGACGTGGAGCGGGCCGAACTGCTCAACCGATCTGACGCGCTTTCGGAGTTTCGCGCCTGGTCCGGATTCGGGGAGGCGCTGGACCTGCTGGACGAGAACCCCCTGCCCCATGCCGTCATCGTGCGGCCGGCCGGCACGGGCGCCGACCTTGACCTGCTGGTTCGGGAACTCGATGCCCTGGAGGAAACCGCCCTGGTGCAACTCGATACGGAGTGGCTGGAAAGGCTCCGGGCGATACTGGATTTGGCGCGCCGCGTGTTGTACGTGACCACGGTGATGCTCGGACTGGACTTGATCTTGTTAATCGGCAATACCATCCGCAGGGAGATCGGCAATCGCCGCGAAGAGATCGAAATCATCAAGCTGGTGGGAGGCAGCGACGGCTATATCCGCCGTCCCTTCCTGTACCTGGGACTGTGCTACGGCGTCGGCGCAGGCATTCTGGCGGCGCTGATCATCGTCGTCGGCCTCGGCATGGTCGCGTCGCCCGCTCGTGCGCTGATGGAGTTGTACGGATCGAACTACCGCCTGGCGGGCCTCAGCCTGGCTGACGCGGCGTGGCTGCTGGGAGTCGGCGGTTTCCTCGGCTGGGCCGGCGCCGGTATTGCCGTCGCCCGGCATCTGCGGGATATCGAGCCCAGTTGATCGCCAACCGCATGATTTCGGTTGAATTTCGCTCCGATCGGAACCATCTAAAGTGTTAGCACTCTAACCGATGGAGTGCTAAAATCGCGCGTCCGCGCAGTCGCCACGGCGAATATGCGCGGTTTCGGCAAGCCTTGTTGACGGGAGGCCAGACATCGTGACCACTGCGATCGCCCACAATCAGCTGGTGCTCGGGGCGCCCATCGGCAGCCTGGATCATTACATTCAGGCCGTGCGCGCCGTTCCCGTGCTCAGCAAGGAGGAGGAGTTCGATCTCGCCACGCGGCTTCACGAAAACAATGACCTTGAAGCGGCCCAGCGCCTGATTCTCTCCCACCTGAGATTCGTCGTGCACATCGCCCGCGGCTATACGGGTTACGGACTGCCGCTCGGCGACCTGGTCCAGGAAGGCAACGTCGGGCTCATGAAGGCGGTCAAGCGGTTCGATCCAAAGGTTGGCGTGCGGCTCGTCTCTTTCGCGGTCCACTGGATCCGCGCCGAAATTCACGAATACGTGCTGAAGAACTGGCGTCTGGTCAAGGTGGCCACCACCAAGGCGCAGCGGAAGCTGTTCTTCAATCTGCGCAAGGCCAAGAGCAGCCTTGGCTGGCTGTCCAGCGAAGAGACCGAAGCGGTTGCAGAGGACCTCGGCGTCAGTCCTGCCGAAGTGACCCGAATGGAGCGGCGCCTCTCCGGCCGCGATGTCTCCTACGACGGCTCCCCCACCGACGAAGACGAGTACGCGCCGGTCGCCTACCTGCCGAGTCCGGACAGCGACCCGGCCGACATGGTCGAGGAGGCCGACTGGGAAGCCGATTCGCGCCGGCGACTCGGGCACGCCCTGGCCGCACTGGACGAGCGCAGCCGCGATATCGTCCAGCGCCGCTGGCTGGTGGAGAAGAAGGCCACCCTTCACCAACTGGCCGCCGAATACAAAGTCTCCGCCGAGCGCATCCGCCAGATCGAGGCGAACGCCATCCGCAAGCTCAGGGGATCCGTCGCGGCCTGACGCACGCACCGCTTCGATGAATGCGGGCAAACTCATCGCTGTCGTGGAAGACGAGCTCGCGATCCGCGACAACTACATGGCGGCGCTCAGGCGACAGGGTTATCGGGTCGCAGGTTTCAGCTCGCGCCGGGAAGCGCTCGACGCCTTCGAGGCCCGCCTTCCCGACCTGGTGATCATCGATATCAACCTGGCCGGCGAGGTCGAGGGGGGCTTCGAACTGTGCCGCGAACTGAGAGCCCGTTCGACGCAGTTACCGATCATCTTTCTGACCGCCCGGGAGAGCGAACTGGACGCCATTTCCGGACTGCGGCTGGGCGCCGACGACTACCTGACCAAGCGCATCAGCCTGGAGCACCTGCTCGCCAGGGTCGCCGCTCTGCTCAGGCGCGTCGAGGCGCTGACCAACGCGGCAGCCGAACCACGGCTCTTGAGCCGTGGACCCCTGGAGATGGATCTGGATCGGGTCAGCGTTTCCTGGAAAGACGTGGCGGTCCCCCTTACCCTCACCGAATTCTGGGTAGTGCATGCTCTGGCGAGGCATCCCGGTCACGTGCGCACGCGCGAACAGCTCATGGCGGCTGCCAATGTGGTGCTTGACGACGGCAGCGTAACCTCGCAGATCAAGCGCATTCGCGCGAAGTTTTCCGCCGCCGATCCGCAGTTTGGGGCCATCGACACCGTCTACGGCATGGGTTATCGCTGGATCAGCCCCCAGCCAGGCCCGGGAGACTGAACGTGTCGCTGCGTCTCCAGCTCCTGGGCCTGGGTCTGCTCACTCTGGTGCTGCCATGGGCGGGATACCGCTACGTGCAGGAACTCGAAGGCGCGCTGCGGTCCGGGCTTGAACAATCGCTGCTGGCGACCGCCGAGTCCACGGCAGCGGCGCTTCCCGGGCAGGATCTGCGAACCATTGCGTCCCGGTCTGACATGCAGCCGGGCGAGGTCATGTATGCCCACCCGCTGACTTCCGAGCCCCTGATCGACGGCTATCGTGACGACTGGAGCACCGCGGAAACCACGGGCCTTCCCCTGGGCGGGTCCGGACGATTCTGGATCGGTGTGTACCAGCGCAGCCTGTTCCTGTTTCTGCACTACCCGGACCCGAATGTCGTGTATCAACGCGCACCGGGGGAAACACCCTATGGTGACCGGGTGTTGCTCCTGACGGAATCGGCGCAACCAGCCTGGCTCCTGTTCCACACGACCGCGCCCGGCAGCCTCCGCGCCCAGGAAACCTCAGCGCCCCTGTTCGCGCCGACGGGACGCCGCGATGCCAGGGTACCGGCGTTCTGGCGAGAAACAGGGGACGGATTTACGGCGGAGATCAGGCTGCCGCTTGCGATGGCCGGCGAGCGGCTCGGAATTGCGGTGGTCGACGTGGACCCCGGAGGATCCGGCCGGGCAGCCGAAACTTTCCAGGTGGCCGTGGAGAGCTCCTGGCCCGGTGACGATCCCGGCATGCTCTTGTACCGGCCCGCGCCTCTTGCCATGTCCGCCACGCAGTTCATCCAGTCGGGAAGGCGTCTGGTCGTTGTCGGTCCCGCCGGTTGGGTGCTCTTCGACGAGGGTGAGATCGACCCCCTCTCGGCCACCTTCGACGACCTCAATCCGAGCCTGATGGAGCAGATCTATCGGTTCATACTCAGGCGGGACGACCCTGACTTCACGGGGTTCGAACAACCGCCCGGCCGATTGGGCCGCGGGCCGCTCCAATCCGTCCTGGAAGGCGCCCCGGTGACGGCGTGGTTCGCCCGAGGCGGAGACGAAAGCGCGGTGGTGGCGGCCGGAGCGCCTATCATTCGCGGCGACGAGCAATTGGGCGCGGTGATCCTGGAGCAGGGCAGCGACTCGATACTGACACTGACCAATGCCGCGCTGGTGCGCCTGCTCAGTGTCACCTTTCTGGCGATGCTCATCGTTGCGGCGGGGCTCCTGAGCTACGCTACCGTGCTGTCGTTCCGCGTGCGGCGGCTTTCCCGCGCCGCCGACACAGCGTTGGGCCCCAAGGGAGAAATCCACGCGTCGCTGCCTGGACGCCGCGCGAAAGATGAAATCGGCGACCTGGCCCGCAGTTTCAGCGATCTGCTGAATCGGCTCCGGGACTATACCGCCTACCTGACCACGCTCAAGTCCAAACTGGCCCACGAGCTGCGTACGCCGCTGGCCGTAGCGTCCACATCGCTTGAAAACCTGGAGCGCGAGCCCCACGGCGCCAATCTGTCGCCCTATCTTTCCAGGCTGAAGGAAGGTATATCCCGGCTGGACGGCATCCTGGGCGCCATGACCGAAGCCACGCTGATCGAGCAGGCCATCGCCGCCACCGAACCGGAGATCTTCGATCTGGACGCCGTTCTGGCCAGTTGCACGGCCGCGTACCGGGACGTCTATCCCAGCCACGCCATCGAGTACCGTTGCGAGGCGCGCCACACAGGCGTGCTCGGGTCGGGGGAACTCATTGTCCAGATGATGGACAAGCTGATCGACAACGCGGTGAGCTTCAGCCGTGGGGATGCGCCCATCCGGGTGACGCTCGACGGTACGCACCGGGAACTCACGATTCAGGTGGTCAACCGCGGTCCGCGCCTCCCGTCCTCCATGCGCTCGCAGTTGTTCGACTCGCTGGTTTCGATCCGCCCGCAGCGCGATGGCCGCCATCACCTGGGGCTGGGCCTGCACATCGTATCGCTGGTCGCGGAGTTCCATCGTGGCGCGGTTCGGTGCGAGGATCTGCCCGATGGCAGCGGCGTGACATTCGCTGTCACAATGCCGGTGGAGGAACACTCCCGGGCCGCCTAGGGGCACTCCGATGTGCCGTCAACGCCGTGACGGTTTACAATATGCGCGATTGAGCCGATTGCGGTGGCGATACCGCGCTGGAGCAAACGGGGAGTGACATGTTTGAGGGATCCAAGAAAAAGGCAGCAGCCCAGACCAGGGCCAAGCAGCAGAAGCCCGTCCTGGGCATCATGGGCCGGGCCGGTGGAGCACCGACGAAACCTGCCGCCGGTTCCGGTGGCGGCCCGGCAAAGTCCGCGGACGAACCTGTGCGACGCAGCCGCGCCGAAGAGACCGTAACCATTGGTGCGGCTGCCACCATCCGCGGCGATATCACCGGGAAGGGCGATCTGGCAATCAGCGGCCGGGTTGAAGGCACCGTCGATCTGCCAGACAACGACGCCAGTATCGAGGCCAAGGGCTTCATGGACGGCGGCATCCTTGCCCGGAACGTCAATATCCGCGGCAAGGTGCAGGGCGATATCGAGGCCAGGAGCAAGGTAACGATATTTGCCACGGGCGCCGTGATCGGCACGATCGTGGCGCCGCGAATCCAGATCGAGGACGGTGCGAAGTTCAAGGGCCGGATCGACATGGGCGTATCAAAGCCCGCAGCAGCGCCCAAACCCAAGAAGGCCTCGGCGCCGGCACCGGCGCCGACCGCATCCTCCGGATAACTTCGACCTTCCGGCCAACGCGGCCGGGCGGGATACATTGTCGGTAGATCAGCCGTCTTCGGCGAGGCGGTCTTGCGCCCCTTGACGCGCGACTATTGCCACGGGCTGCCAGGTTGCGCTGCTACGAGATCGATGCCAAGGCGGCTTCCGACGACTTGTGGATGTCGATGATCTGGTCGAAGCCGATGACTTCGAATGCGCGATCGATCCCTTCAGCCAGCGTACAGATGGCGAATCGTCCCTGGTGCCTGGATATTTTCTTTGCGATCAACAGGACCTCGCGCAGTCCCGCGGTACTGATGTAGGTCATATTCTGGCAGTCGAGCAGGACTCGGCCTCCCCACTGATCGCCGATTGCCAGCTTGGCCTCCAGCATGAATTGGCGGGCCCTTTCACGGTGCACTCTTCCCTCAACCGATACGATTACCACCCCGTCTTCTGTCCTGCTGGTCACGTTCATTCTGCGCACCCCTCGGCGGGGTAATTTCAACCACCTCATTGCAACTACTCTACTACCCCGCGGCCCGCTTGCAAACCTCCCGGCAGGCTGCAGGAGACGCCGGTCCCGCCGAGTCCGCAGTAACCCCCGGGGTTCCTGGCCAGGTACTGTTGATGATAGTCCTCGGCGTAGTGGAACGGCCCGGCCGGCACGATCTCGGTGGTGATCGCGCCATAGCCGGCGCCTGCAAGATCCGCCTGGTAGGTCCGCAGGCTCTGCCTGGCCGCACAGTGCTGACCTTCGCCATGAGTGTAGATCGCCGAGCGGTACTGCGATCCGATGTCCGCGCCCTGGCGCATGCCCTGGGTAGGATCATGGGCCTCCCAGAACAGCTTCAGCAAGCTCTCGTAACTCACGGCCTCGGGACGGAATACCACCAGGACCACCTCTGCATGTCCGGTACGTCCGCTACAGACTTCCTCGTAGGTGGGATCGGCTGTCGTGCCCCCGGAGTAGCCGGCCGCGGTGGACCAGACACCGTCCAGCTCCCAGTAACGGCGCTCGGCTCCCCAGAAACAGCCCATGCCGAACAACGCCTGCTCGGTATCGTCCGGGAAGGGCGGGCGGATCCGGCGTCCGGTGACGAAGTGCAGCTCCTGTGCCGGAAGCGGCCGCTTTCGCTCTGAACGGCCGACCCGATTAAACATGAGCAGTCTCCAGGGCAGCACCGTCGGACCGCGGCTCGGTCGCGCCCACGGACAGCCACTCGTCGATCGCTTCGGCGGCGCCGCGGCCTTCGTTGATGGCCCAGACCACCAGCGACTGGCCCCGTCGGCAGTCGCCGGCGGCAAAAACGCCCGGCACGTTCGTATGGTAGTCGCCGTGCGCGGCCTGGTAGTTGGAGCGTGAGTCCAGGGCCACCCCAAGCGGCTGGGCCACGTAGTCCTCGGGGCCCAGGAAACCCATGGCCAGCAGCACCAGGTCGGCCTTCAATGTCTTCTCCGTGCCTTGAAGTTCGACCATCTTCCGTGCCCCGCCGCCCGTTTGCCAGCGGATGTCGACGGTGTGCAGCGCGGTGACGTCGCCGCCATTGCCTGAAAACGACCTGGAGAGAACGCTGAAGCTGCGCGGGTCGCTTCCGAACCGGGCTGCGCTCTCCTCATGGGCGTATTCGGTGCGAAAGATCAGCGGCCATTCGGGCCATGGATTGTCCGGCGCGCGCTCCGCGGGCGGCCGGCCCAGCAACTCCAGGTTCACCAGGCTGCGGCACCCGTGGCGCAGCGCGGTGCCGATACAGTCCGCGCCGGTATCGCCGCCGCCGATCACGATGACATCCTTGTCCCTGGCATTGATGAAGCGGCCGTCCCTCAATCCGCTGTCCAGCAGGCTGCGGGTATTGGCGGTGAGAAAATCCATGGCGAAGTGAATCCCCGACAGTTCCCGTCCGGGGATGGGCAGGTCGCGGGGCCGGGTTGCCCCGGTGGAAAGCAGTACCGCATCGTATTCCGCTTTCAGTTCTTCCGGGTCCACATTGACGCCCACA
>VYEH01000411.1:17463-19790 GCA_009843005.1 Pseudomonadota bacterium
GCCAGCGACTTGTCGAGCTTCATGTTGGGAATGCCGTACATGAGCAACCCGCCGATCCGGTCTTCGCGCTCGAAGACCGTCACCTCGTGCCCCGCCTTGTTGAGCTGATCCGCCGCAGCGAGACCGGCCGGGCCGGAGCCGACCACCGCCACGGTCCTGCCCGAGCGCCGCTCCGGCGGATCGTGTCGTACCCATCCCTCGGCAAACCCACGGTCGATGATGGCGTTCTCGATGTTCTTGATGGTCACCGGAGGATCGGTGATGCCGAGTACGCAAGCGCCCTCGCACGGGGCCGGGCATGTTCGCCCGGTAAACTCGGGAAAGTTATTCGTCTGGTGGAGCCTGTCGAGCGCCGCCTTCCACTGGCCACGGTAGACCAGATCGTTCCATTCGGGTATGAGGTTGTCGATGGGACAGCCGGTCGCAGTCTGGCAGAACGGAACTCCGCAATCCATGCACCGCGCCCCCTGGCGCCGTAACAGCGACTCGTCCGGATCGGTAAAGATCTCGTTGAAATCGCCGATGCGTTGCGCGGCGTCCCGATAGGGAACCGCGCTTCTGGGAAATTCCAGAAAACCCGAGTGCTTGCCCACTCAGGCTACCTCTCGGCGACCAGGGGCAGCGGTGGAGGCGCGCTGACCGCCGAGACCTTGGCCGGATCCCGCCGCTTGCGTTCGGCGAGGACCCGCTTGTAGTCCGTGGGCATGACCTTGATGAACTGGGAGACTACTCTCGGCCAATCCTCAAGCACACGCGATGCGACGGTCGAACCCGTGTACTTCCGGTGCAGTTCGATCAGATGATGCAATTCGTCGATATCCGACGGATCTTCCAGGCTCTCCAGCTCGACCGTTTCGGTGTTGCATCGGGCGTTGAATCGATTCTGCGGATCCCAGACATAGGCGACGCCACCGGACATGCCGGCGGCGAAGTTTCGCCCCGTGGGACCGAGTATGACCGCACGGCCCCCGGTCATGTATTCGCACCCGTGATCGCCCACGCCTTCGATGACCGCTTCGGCGCCGCTGTTGCGAACGCAGAACCGCTCGGCCGAGCGACCCCGGAAGAATGCCCGCCCGCCGGTGGCGCCGTAGAGGGCGACGTTTCCGATGATGACGTTCTCTTCGGGAACGAACGTGCTTTGCCGGGGCGGGTAGATGATCAGCCGGCCACCGGACAGCCCCTTGCCCACGTAGTCGTTGCTGTCGCCCTCCAGTTCCAGGGTAATTCCCCTGGCCAGAAACGCTCCAAAACTCTGTCCCGCCGAGCCGTCCAGCTTGATGTGAATGGTGTCGTCGGGCAGCGCGGCTTCGCCCCGGGCCTTGACCACCTCGTGGCTGAGAATCGTGCCCACGGTGCGGTTGGTATTGACGATGGGAAGATCCAGCCGAACAGGGCGTCCGTGGCGAATCGCATTCTGCGACAATTTCACCAGCAGCTGATCCAGGGCTCGGTCCAGTCCGTGATCCTGCTCGATGGTGCAGCGCACCTCGACGTCTTCGTGGGGCTTGACCGCCGGCGTCAGGATAGGCGTCAGGTCCAGGCCATCGGCCTTCCAGTGGTCGACCGCGTCGCGGGTCTCCAGCACGTCGACCCGCCCGATCATGTCGTCCATGCGGCGGAAACCCAGTTGCGCCATCAACTCGCGGGCCTCCTCGGCCACCAGGAACAGGTAGTTGACAACATGTTCGGGGGTGCCCGTGAACTTCTCCCGCAGCACCGGATCCTGGGTGGCGATCCCCACTGGACAGGTGTTGAGATGGCACTTGCGCATCATGATGCAACCGAGCGCGATCAGCGGGCCGGTGGAGAAGCCCATCTCCTCCGCCCCTAGCAGCGCGGCCATGACCACATCCCGGCCGGTCTTCAGCCCGCCATCGGTCTGCAGGATGACCCGGCTGCGCAAGTCGTTCATCACCAGGGTCTGGTGAGTTTCCGCGATGCCCAGTTCCCACGGCAGGCCCGCGTGCTTGATGCTGGTCAGCGGCGAGGCCCCGGTGCCGCCGGAGTCGCCCGAGATCAGGATGTGATCCGAATGCGCCTTGGCCACGCCCGCGGCAATGGTTCCCACGCCCACCTCCGACACCAGTTTCACGCTGATTCGCGCGCCCGGGTTGGAGTTTTTCAGGTCATGGATGAGTTGCGCGAGATCCTCGATGGAGTAGATGTCGTGGTGCGGCGGCGGACTGATCAGCCCTACCCCGGGCGTGGAGTAGCGGATACGCGCAATGGTTTCGTCCACCTTGCGTCCCGGCAGTTCGCCGCCCTCGCCGGGCTTGGCGCCCTGGGCGATCTTGATCTGCAGTTCGTCCGAGTTGGTCAGGTAC
>VYEH01000210.1:0-1138 GCA_009843005.1 Pseudomonadota bacterium
AGCGCGTCGGCCAGGTGGGCGGCCTGGAAACGTTCCGGGTACGCTCCGCAGCCGCGCGCTTCGATGTCGCCGATCACGAAATGTGGGTAGCGGAACGATACCGCGCTGGCAGGGATGGCGCCGCCGCGGCTGGACCTCAAGTCGCCGGCGTCCACCGAAAGCGCGTCTTGCGACCCGCGGCCTGCGACCAGGATCTGTCTTTGAATCCTTTCTCCGCGCCACGCGGCGCTGCGGAGCGCAGAAACGCCGGAAAACCGGGGCAAGCGGTCCCGGTTGAACCACTGGAACTCGGACTCGAAAGACGCGGAAAACTCCGCCGGCATCGGCGTAGCGGCCTCATCCGCGGACGACGGGGGCGGTTCGCCGCTCACCACCTCAATGGTAAACCTCAGCGAATCCGCATCGCCCGTCGACCAGTTCTCGTCGTCGTCGTGGACCCACAGATGGTAGGTCCTTTTCCCCAGCGTCCAGCGCGGGGCGCCGCTGATCACGCGCGTAAAACGGTCGAACGTCAATCCTTCCGGAAGCCTCACGGGATCGAAGCTGTAATCGCTGAGCTCGCCGGCGTTGATGCCTGCGTCGATATCGCCCCCGGTGGCTGCGGGCATCGTGATGTTGGCGATGGGTTCGCCCCGCACGAATACCAGGTCCCCGATTTGAGCGTTTCGGGCAAACCTTGGCGCCGTGTCGGCCTGTGCGATGGCCCGGCCGCCGCATACGGCCGCGAGCAGCAGTACCAGCAGTTTTTGCTCTCGCGAACGGAGCGCCGACGCACAAGGGTAACGGCGTTTCCATGTAAGCCCGCGGCGAAAGTCCCGCGTCGTGCCGAGTCCGGCGAAGCGCCCGCACGGCTGCGCCATCCCGCCGCTCAATGGATGAGATACCTGAAATCCGTCGGCCATTCGCTGTACACCCGGTAGTTCAACCCCATCGCCTCGTAGCGCTGCATCTGAACGTGGATGCGCCTGATAAAGTCCTCCAGGTCCTTCTCGCCCTTCGGGCTCCAGGCGATCTCGGCCAGCGCGGAGAGCCTGGGGAAAAGCATGTACTCGTAATACTCGTTCGTCTCGATGAATTCCGTCCAGAGGTTGGCCTGCAGTCCGAGCACCAGGGATTCCTCTGCCGGAGAGTATGAGTC
>VYEH01000210.1:1148-3264 GCA_009843005.1 Pseudomonadota bacterium
GTATGAGTCCGGCACGGGCTCCCACTGGTGGATCGATTCGAGAGAATTCGCGCCGTTGTCGTTGCCCTCCCAGGGCGCGCCCGGCTCGCCCACGTGGTTCGGGTAGTCGAAGTAGAGGTAATTGGTCGGGGAGATGATGACGCGATGGCCCTTGGCGATCGCATGATCCCGCGCTTCCGGACGCAGGTGAAGCCAGTACTGCACGATGGTGTTCGGGTGCACGTCGAATTCGGCGATCTCGTCCCAGCCGATGGGTGTGTAACCCTGCTCCGCGATGAAGTTCGAGACGAACCGGTCGAAGTGTTCCTCGACCTCCCGGAATTCGGTGTATCCGTGCTGCCGCATGAACTCCGCCATTTCCGGCAGTTCCGCCCAACGGTGGTTGCGGACTTCGTCGCCACCGAAGTGCAGGTAGCCCGACGGGAAAAGCTCCATCACTTCCGTCAAAATGTTTCTGACGAACTCGTACGTGCCCTCGTTCGCGGGGTTGAACGACTGGTCGCCGTCGAAAAACTCCGGGTAGGCCCTGGCGGCATTCTGGGAGTGCCCGGGCATGTCGATTTCGGGTACGACGGCGATGTGATGCTCGGCGGCGTAGGCAACGATTTCGCGAATTTCGTCCTTGGAGAAGTACAGGCGGGCAGGGCCGTCGCGGTTGGTGTGATGCCCGACTGCGCCCACGTCGATCAGCCTCGGGTACCGGTCGATCTGGATCCTCCAGCCGGGATCGTCGGTCAGGTGCAGGTGCAGGACGTTAAGCTTGTGGACCGACATTGCGTCGATGGTTTTCTTGATCTGCTCCTTCGAGAAAAAATGACGCGACACGTCGATCATCAGACCGCGCCAGGAAAACCTCGGGCGGTCATCGATCTCGACGCCCGCCAGCGAGCGTTCTTCGGGATCGAGCGGCGCCGGGTCGGGCGCGTAAACCCGCGGCGGAAGCATCTGAAGCAGCGTTTGCACTCCGTAAAAGATCCCCTCGGGCGCGGACGCGGAAATTTCCACACGCTCGCCGGTGACCTCAAGGCGATAGCCTTCGCTGTCGAGACCGGATATTTGGGATGCTTGCGTCGAGGCGGATTGAACCCGCAGCACGATGGCGCCCGACGCGCGGCTCGGCAGGGTATCCAGAATCGGCAGTTCGAAACCGGTGGCGCGGCGAAGCCGCTGTGCCAGATACGCGGCCGATGCTTGTGAGTCGATGCCGGCAATAATCAATGTTTCCGGCTCTATCGAAAACGAGTCCGGTGTCTGGACTTCCGCCAGCGGTTTCGGGATGACATTCGACTCCGGCGCTTGGGCCAGGATGCCTTGACAGGCGATCGACAGAATGAAAGCGTTGGCAATGGATGCGTTGCGGCGGCCCAAGGTTCTCATGACGCATTCACGATACCATAAACATGTGAAAGTTTTAAATGATTGTGAAATGGGTGGTGAAGCAAAATCCCCGGTTGCGTAGTGCGGTGATTCCGTTGAGAGTAGCTCAATCGTCCGTAGGTGGCGTGAGCCGGTCGATAGCGGCCAATTTTCGAAGATCGAGAAAGCGGAAGATGCGAGTCTGAGCCCCGCCGCCACAGTCCTAATAGAATTCGATAAACACCTTCATGAATCCGAAGGCGGAAAGCACGACTACCACCAATATCAGGGTCGCAAGCCTGATGTCCTTCCGTAAGGCGGCTGCAGGAGATTGCGGAGTGGATTCAACGCCATCGGTGCGGAAGTGTTCGCTTTCGCCGTTGGCAAGATACTCGCGCAATGCTCGGGTGATGGAGGCCCGCCTACGCCCCACCGCCACCAGCCAAGTAGAACTGAACGAACGCCAGCATCAACCCGATGGCGGGAATCAATACGCCTACCACAATCAGTACCGCGCGCATCATTTGCGCGTGCATTTCCGCACGCACGGTAGATTCAAGGGATTGCAATTTGGATTCAACGCCGTCGATGCGGGCGTGCAGTTCCGTACTCAAGTTCGCGATACTCGCGTCCAAATACTCCCGGGTCAGCCGCAGTTCCGCGCTGAAATGATCCCGCGTCACCAGTTGATTGACAGATTGGCCCATGACCTCCACGATGGCTTCGGCGTGTTCGACTTCAATGCCCTCCGACTTGAGCC
>VYEH01000210.1:3274-3710 GCA_009843005.1 Pseudomonadota bacterium
GCCTCCTGTGGTTCGCCGCCGGGATAGAGTTTTCGCGCTGCGGAACGTGAGATCACGATAGCGCCCTCGGCGCGGCGCGCAACGCCACTTTCTGGGCAAATCGGCAAGAAAGGTGCGCAGGCCCTCGAATATTCATCCTTCGCCAAACGGGCGCATTCAGGAGGGGCGGGTCATCCGGATCGCCAGTCGTCAGCGCCCATCGCGCACCAGCCGGGTTCATTGTGGGCGTACAAGGCCCGCGCTATAGTGCGGGGCCGCACTTCGCTGATATTCGGCCGCCCGATGCCGCATTCCCGCCCACAAGTCATGCTGGTCTACCGGCGCCTGTTGAGCTACGCGGCGCCTCACTGGAAGGTGCTCCCGGTCGCGCTGGCGGCGATGATCGTCGCGGCAGGCACCAACGGGGTCGTGCCTTACCTGATGAGCGAGGTGGTGG
>VYEH01000341.1:0-3650 GCA_009843005.1 Pseudomonadota bacterium
GATCTGAGCCCGCCATGGATGGCGGGCGAAGTTAAGCGAACAAGGGGTGTCCGCGCACATCCACGCCCCCCCGACTCCACCATATATGCGCACCACTGAACACACACCACCATCGCCCACTAAGGCTCCACCGCAACCGCCAGCTGCGGCAAGTCCGCACACAGCCTGTTCTGCTCCAACTGCTCCGCCGTCTGCCGCTCCACCTGCGGCTCCGACCAGCTCCCGGTGACACAGTACGACGCGCGCGTCGCCCCGTTGAGCGGCTCCTTGAAGATCTCGCTGAACAGCAACAATGCCGCGGCCACCTGCGGACTCGCCAGGAAACCCACCGCCGGCAGTATCCGCCCCGGTTCCGATGTCACCACCGCATGCTGCTGATAGTCCCGGTCGCGCAATCCCGTTCGCCCGACCAGCCCGATGTCCACCACCGGCCCGGCCAGGCGAAGGTTATCCGTGTAGGCGTTGCCGTCGATGATGACAAAGTCGCCGCCCAACTCATCGAAAACCAGTCCGCGATTGAAGACGTCGCGGAAGTCCAGAGCCAGACGCCGGGGCAGTGCCGCGATACTCATCAGGCCCACCATCCGCCCGGCGCCGGGATCCAGGTTGAGGATGCTGCCCCGCTCCAGGCGCAGGTTGAGCCCGCCGGTGATCGAGTCCTCCCAGCCCGGCGCAGGCCCCGAAGGCCAGTAGACGTTGAGCGCAAGCTGCGCCCGGCCGGCTTCCATGATCGGGTCGAATCCAAGCTGCTCCAGCGCGCCGGCGACGTCCTCGCTCGACGCGGCCAGCACCAGCCGGGTCTCCTGCCCCTGCGGCCCCTGGTACCAGCTACCGCTGCCTTCCATGACGAAGCTCTCGGTCCGGCCGCTGAGGGAAACGATGTCGAGACCTTCCCGGCTGGCCCGAATATCCGCATCGAATGCACCGAAACGGCGTGTCCCCAGCGAGAAGTCGTCGGCGTGAAGAAGCACGCCCGGCAACCCCCGGGGATCCGTGTTCAAGTCGCCCGACGCTCCTTCGGTGGAGATATGAAGTCTTTCCATCTCCGCCAGCATCTGCGGGCGGTCGCCAAGATCCAGCGGCCAGGAGATGACGCCCGCCACCGGTTCGCTGTCGGCTTGCAATTGCCATCGGGCCGCCTGCTGGCGCAGCGAAATGTCGATGGGCCCCAGCGGCTGGCCGAAGGCCGAGAAATCGGCGATTTCAAGCTCCGCGCCCAGCAGCAGTCCGGCGGCGGAGCCGCCCGGGACCTGTTGGCGGAACAGGTTCCACCAGCCGTCGAAATCCAGCGATGCCAACTCGCCGCTGACGCTCAGACCGTCACGCGGCGGCAACAGCGGCTCCGCTCCGCCGAACCGGAGCGCCCCCCGCCGGAACGACAGCTCGCCGTCCCGGTTGCGAAAGCTCAGCGCGAATCGATGGTCCTCGCCCAGGCGCCCGCTCACGTTCAGGCGATCGGCTTCGGCGAATACGACTTCGATTCCGAGCTGCGTGGCTTGCGCCGGCGGCTTCATCAGCGGCTCGGGAAAATTGAGGTCCACGCCTTCCAGGTCCGTTGCAAGGTCGATCCTGAGCGGCTCGCGCCGCGCCTGGACGAAGCGGTTCTCCGGCAGCAATATCCGGCCCTGCCATGCGGACGCCCCCGGGACCTGTCCGACGAAGGGCAGGTTGAACTCCGCCTGCAACGATTCGGCCGGGAATACGCCTTCGAATCCGATGTCGGCGAGATAACCCGGCTCGCCGGCCGCCGCGACGCTGACCGAGACCGGCGCGTCCAGGAAGGACGCCACGAGATTCCCGCGGCTCAGGACCTGGCCGTTCTGAAGGCGCAGCCCGCCTTCGATGCCGGTGACCGCCGGCCCGAAGCCGTCGATGGACAGGCCGCCGCCGGAAATCTCGAGCGCGGCGCTCAGCTCATAGGCGGTGAGATCGAGCAGCGGCAACTGCAGCTCGAACGTCACGTCCGCCGTGCCGCTGCCGGATTGCAGGCGCTCAAGGTCCGGACCCAGGTGCCGGGCGATCATCGGCGCTTCCTTGAGGTAGCGGAGCGCTTCTCCCAGGGGACCCCGGGTCGACGCGGCCACGCTGAGTACGGGAGCCCTCATGTCCTCGATGCCCACGCGTACGTTGTCGCTGAGGTTGCCGAGGACGCGGCCGCGGCCGGCCGCTTCCCATCCAGCATTGGTGAAGGTCAGGACTCCGTTGAGATCTTCCGCGACGGGCCAGTCCTCCACGTAAGCCATCGATCCGTCTTCGATCCTGCCTTCGGCGTGAAACCGGCCTTCGCCGTTTCCGAATGGAAAGGACGCCAGGGGGCCGACCAGGGTGACATCGGCGCTGGGGACGCGACCGCTGACGATGGCCCGCCTGAGGTAGGCGGTGACCTGGGGAAAGATGTCCACGGGGAAGTAACGCGTGGCGCCGGCGGCATCGAGATTCCGGACTTCGGATTGAAGCGCCACGGTGGGTACGCCGCCGGCGCTGTCGGGCCATGCCAACTCCAGCGTCGAGCGAGTCTGTCCGTCGGGCGTGTTGACGACAAGGTCATTGCTCGAGAACCGCAGACCGGAGGCTCCCTGCCTCCAGGTCAGTCCGCCGCTGAGTTCGTCCACGTCGAGCGGCCCGGAAAACAGGCCGGGCCAGTCCACCCGAGCTTCGCGGGTGTCCAGGTCGAGCCTGCCGCTGTTCGAATCCATTCGCAACCGGCCCGAGAACCCCTGCAGGCCCGGCCAGGCGTCACGGGGCTCGATACGCAGATCGTCGAACGACCCGACAGCCGCGTAACGCCACGAATCGCGTCCCCGGACCAGTCGCGCCTCGATGTCGCGCACATCCCCGCCGGGCCGGAGCTCCGACCACAGGCCGACAATCCCGCCCGGCGGCAGGGCGGGCGCCAGCGGCGCCAGATCCTCGAGGCGCAGAAAACTGCTGCGCAGCGACACCGAAGAAATTCCGGCGTCATCCTGCCGGATCTCAACGTCGATTTCAGCGCCGGCCGGCCACGCGCGGCCTTCACGGCTCAATTCCAGGTTGCTGGCCGAAACCGCCCAGCCCGAGTCGAGGCGGCTTCCCTCCAGCGTCACGTCGATTTGCTCGTAGTCCGGCCCGGCGCCGCCGGAACCGCCGACGCGCAACCCCTGGAGGGCCAGCGCCAATGTCGCCTGCCGAGCCTCGTTGCCGGCAAAATCCACCCAGAACGACACGTCGCCCGCGCCGGATGCGGTCAGCCGCCACGTCTCGGGCAGCAGATCCCGCAACGCGGCGAGATCCAGTCCGCGCGCCTCGCCGAACAACCTCCACACCGACTGTGGGTCCTGAACCGGTCCCTCGGCATCGAGCTGAGCCGACACTTCGATGCGCTCCGCCAGATCCTCCGGCGGATTCGCCTGGGCCTCCACGACGATACTGCCCAGCTCCCTGACGAGCCGCACGCGGACATCGTCGAATGCCCACTCCCTCTGCCGGATCTCATCGGCATAGGCGACGCTTCCGCCGCTTATGACAAGGGTCACCGGGGGTATGTCCGCCAGCGAAATCTGAGTCTGCGCCGCCCCGTCCTCCGGCAGGTTGGCCAGCCTCAGGGTCCCGTCCACTGTCCGCTCGAGCCTCAGGGAGGAACCTTCGAGCGTCAACCTGTTCACCGCCAGGCG
>VYEH01000341.1:3660-17403 GCA_009843005.1 Pseudomonadota bacterium
ATAACCGCCTCCACGGCGCTGACGATGGGGTTGGCCTCGCCACCGACCCGGCTCACCGTGGCGTCGCGGAAGCTGAATTCAGGTCCGAGAAGGCTCCAGCGCGCATCCATCCGGCTGAATTCCAGGCTGATGCCCAGTTCGGTTCGCACCCATTCCCATATCTGACCCTGATAGCTCGGCAACTGGATGACCACAAGCCGCAGCACCCCTGCGCTCATGGCGAGCAGGATGAGCCCCATCGCAACGGCGACGGCGAATCCTCGCACCAGTTTCCTGATCAGGTTACGCACGGTCTCTCAAATCGGTACCACGTCAAACTGTTCCGGGCCGTGAAGCCGCTCGCTCTGCAGGCGGATCGAAGCGCCGGTCAATTGCTCAAGCCTCGCCACGGATGCGGAGTCCTCGTCCAGCAGCCTGCCGATGACGTCCGGCGCGGCCAGCACCAGCACTTCGGCAAAGTCCTCCTGTGCCCGCTGTCCGAGAATTTCACGGAATATTTCGCTGCACACGGTCTGCGGCGTCTTCGTGAATCCGCGGCCCCCGCAAGTGGGACAAGGCCGGCACAACGTTCGTTCCAGACTGTCGCGGGTTCGCTTGCGCGACATCTCCACCAGGCCCAGCGGCGACACGTCCATGACCTGGGTCTTGCCCCGATCCGCCTTCAGGCGATCGGCCAGCGCATCAAGCAGTTGCAGGCGGTGCTCCTCGTCCGCCAGATCGATGAAGTCAACGATGATAATGCCCCCGAGGTTGCGCAACCGCAATTGCCTGGCGATGGCCGCGGCCGCCTCGAGGTTGGTGTGCAGGCTGGTTTCTTCCAGGTCCCGGCGCCCGACGTAACCCCCGGAATTGACATCGATGGTCGTCAACGCCTCGGTCTGGTCGATGATCAGGTAGCCGCCGGACTTCAGCGGTACCCGCCGTTGCAGCGCCCGCCCGATCTCGTCTTCGATGCCGCAGAGATCGAACAGCGGGCGGTCGTCGTCGTGCAATTCGATGATGTCCGACATCTCGGGAATGAAGCGGTCCGCGAATCGCTTCATCCTGTCGCAGGCGGATGCCGAGTCGACGCGCACCCGCTCCAGGCTGTCGTTGCGAAGATCCCTCAGCAGCCGCGTTTCGAGAGGCAGGTCCCGATACACCAGTTCCTCGACCCGGGCTTCGGCTGCGGTCTCCTGTACGGTTGCCCAGAGCCGGGCCAGGAATCGCTTGTCGGCCTCGAGATGCTCAAGCGATGCGCCATGGGCCGCGGTCCTGACGATGTATCCGCCCCGATCGTCCTCATCCAGGAGGCTTTCAACCAGGTTTCGCAGCCGTTCGCGCTCGTCGTCGCCATCGATCCGGGCTGAAACGGATACGCCCGAGCCGCTCGGGGCGAACACGAGCAGCCGCGACGGCAGCGTGATGAACGTGCTCAACCGGGCGCCCTTGCTGCCCAGTGGATCCTTCATGACCTGGACCAGCAACTCGTCGCCTTCGCCGATCAACTCGGCGATATCCGGGCGGCGCTCCCGGTCGAGCCGTTCCTCTTCGAGACCGCGCACGATGTCGGATGCGTGCAGGAACGCCGAGCGTTCCAGGCCCACGTTCACGAATCCGGCCTGCAAGCCCGGCAACACCCGCATGATGCGGCCCTTGTAGACGTTGCCGACCAGGCCCCGCCCGCCGGCGCGCTCGATGAACAGCTCCTTAAGTACGCCGTTTTCCACCAGCGCGGCGCGCACCTCGCGCAGGCACTCGTTGACCAGGAGTTCCTCGCTCACGGCAACCTCGATGGATTCAAGACAGCTCGCATAGTCGCCTATAACTCCTTGCCATTCAATGGACTATACGAGGCGCCGGCCATCAGTCAACCGATACCGCCCGGGCCGCCGGAGGCTCAGGGGCGATGATAGGGATGACCCTGGTTGAGGCTCCACGCCCGGTAAAGGGCTTCGGCGACCAGCGGGCGAACCAGTCCGTGGGGCAGGGTCAGCGGCGACAGGGACCAGTGCTCGTGGGCACGCTCCATGACCCTGGGAGACAGCCCGTCGGGTCCACCCACCAGCAAGGAGACCGGCGCGCCGCCGGCCATCCAGGCAAGCAGGCGGGCGGCCAATTGCTCCGTGGACCATGGGCTGCCCTTCACGTCGAGGGCGACGACCCGGGCGCCCCGGGGAATGGCGCGCAGGGTGCGCCCGGCCTCCTGTTCCACCGCCTGGCGCGCCGAGCCCGCGGATGTGCGACGCCCCAGGGGGATTTCCACCAACTCGAGAGTGCAGTTGCCCCGCAATCGCCGGGCGTATTCCCGGAAGCCGTCCCGGACCCATTGTGGCTGGCGGGTCCCGGCGGCGATCAGCACGATACGCACGTTGGCCGCTCGGATACCCTGCAGTCCGTGTCGAGCGTCAGTTGAGAGCCTGATCCTGCGCCGGAATGTCCCAGAGTTTCTCCAGATCGTAGAACTCGCGTACCTCCGGCTGCATGACGTGCACGACGACATCGGCGAGATCCAGCAGCACCCACTCGCCGGCGGCTTCGCCCTCCCGGCCCAGCGGCGGAAGGCCCGCGTGCTTGCAACGTTCGACTACCGCTTCGGCCAGCGCGCGAACGTGCCTGGCGGAACGCCCCGTGGCGATGATCATCACGTCGGTGACCGTGGTCAGATGGCGCACGTCCATGGTCTTGACGGCCTGTGCCTTCAGTTCGTCCAGCGCATCGAGCACCAGTTCGGTCAACTCGAGGCCGGACATCCGCGGCTTGGGTTGGCTAGCGTGCATAACACTCCGTTTCAAGGATGATGTCCCTGACGCTGTCGGGGACGAGATATCTGGGGTCTTCACCGCTGGCGGTGAATTCGCGGATCTGTGAAGCCGACACGTCGATCTGGGTGACCGGCGTTACCAGCACGCGTCCGGCGGGAAGGTCGTGTAGATCGGTGGGGCTTTCGGTGCCGCAGCGTCCCAGTAGATCGGCCAGCGGCCCCTCCTCCGGAGGCTGCCAGCCGGGACGATGCGCCACAACGATGTTCGCGACCCCGGACAGTTCCTGCCAGCGGCGCCAGCGGGGCAGGCTGAGGAAGGCATCCATCCCAAGCAACAGGCACAGCGATCGCTGCCCGTTGTCGCCGCGCAGGGACTCCAGAGTGTCCACGGTATACGACGGCCCCGGGCGCTCGAGTTCGCGCGTGTCCACCGCAAAGCGGGGCTCCCCCCGCACCGCCGCGCGCACCATCGCAAGCCGCGTGCTCACCGGGGCGACGGAAGGGTCGCGCAAGGGCTGCCGGGCGCTGGGGACGAACAGGACCTGCGCCAGCGACAGGCGCTGCAGCAATTCCAGGGCGGTGCGCAGGTGGCCGTAGTGGATGGGGTCGAATGTACCACCGAAGATGCCGATCGGCCCCATCCGCCTATGCGCATCCTTTGCGGGAGAGGCGCATCGATTCAGCGGACCGCCGGGGCGCGGCCGGAGCCGGGGCGCGGCCGGGTGGGACGACCGCTCGCCTGGGCGTAGCCGGGGCGCCCGAGTACCGCCAGGACAAGGGAGGTCAGTTGCTGCCAGGCGTTGCCCGGCTGCACGCCCTTGATCACCCGGTCCGTCTCTGCGGCCTGGACGATGAGTTCCGTGAGGCGAGCCGAATCCATCCTTTCAAGCGCGCCCCTCACCAGCGGCTGGCGCCGCGGCCATACGCCGTGTCGTTTCAATAGCGGCGCCGCGACGGCGCCGTTACGGGCTGCAAATTGCAACTTAGACAGCAATCCAAGGTCTCGGCTGATGGCCCATAGTACCAGAGTCGGTGCGGCGCCCTCGGCGCGCAGACCGTCCAGGATTCGCAGCGCCCGCTTGGCCTGTCCGGCCAACAGGGCATCGGTGAGGCGAAAGACGTCGAAGCGCGGATTGGAGGCCACAGCATCCCGCACCGCCGCGTCGTCCGCGGAACCTTCTCCCAGCAACAGTACGAGCTTTTGCACTTCCTGGTCGGCGGCCAGCAGGTTGCCTTCGACTCGGTCCGCCATCCATTCGGCCGTGGCGGACGACAGGGCAAGACCGCGGGACTGTGCGCGGCGCCTGATCCACCCCGGCAATTGCGGCCGCTCCACGGGCCACACCCGGATCACCGCGCCGCCGTCGTCGATGGCCCTGACCCAGGCGCTTCTCGATGCCGGGGAATCGAGCTTTCGCGTGACGATGAGCATCAACCGGTCGGGGTCGGGCCGCTGCACCAGGTCCTGCAACACCCGCCCGCCCACGGCGCCGGGCCGGGGCGTGGGCAGATTGAGCTCGATGATCCTCCGGGTCGCGAACAGCGACAGGTTGTCGGCGCCCTCCGTCAGTGCCTGCCAGTCGAAGCCCCGCTCGGCGACGAAGTAGTCGCGTTGCTCGAAGCCGTCGCGCCGTGCCCGGGCCCGGATCTGCGCGGCCGCTTCGCTGACCAGCAGGGGCTCGTCGCCCGCCACCAGGTAGGCCGGCAGCAGTTCGCGGGCCAGCAGGCCGCCAAGCTGTTGCCCGTTAACCAGCATCCTCGAGCTGGGAGAGCACGATGCCGCTGTCCTCGAGCAGCACCGGAATTCCGTCGCGCACCGGATAGGCCAGCTTGCCGTCGCGCGTGACCAGCGCTTCGGTCAGGGGCTCGGTCAGTTTCTCGCCGTCGCGGCCGACCAGTGTTCCTTCTTCGATGCGCCGATTCAGTGTCTGGACCTGTTCCGCCGGCATGACCTTGAGAGGCAGCCTTGTAGCCGGGCAGCAGATGATGTCGAGCAAATCGGCGTTGATACTCATGTGGTTCTCCCTTCCCGGTCGGGTTGCGGCGATGCGGGTACGGGATCGTAGCCGCTGGTGCCCCAGGGGTGGCAACGGGCGAGGCGTTTGGCCGTGAGCCAGCCGCCCCGCAGCACGCCGAAGCGACGCCGGGCTTCGATGGCGTTAGCAGAGCAACTGGGGGCGTGGCGGCAGGGTCTCCCGAGCCAGGGAGAGATCAGCAGCTGGTAGGCCCGGACCAGCCCCACCGCCGCGCGGACACCCAGTTGCGAGAGAGCGACGGACACCCGCGAGATTGCCCCCGATACCCGCGACCCTGCCCAGGACTCCGACGGTACCGTTCCCGATGCCCGTTCGCTCATTCGCCAAACCTCCGAGATTTCGCCATCATCGCCGTTTCATTGTCGCGCCCGCCGCCAACGCGGCCCTTCGGCACGGTCCTCGACGAGGATGCCCAAGCTCGCCAGTTCGTCCCGAATGCGGTCCGCCTCGGCGAAGTTCCGGGCTCGGCGCACGGCCTCGCGCTCCTGCACCATGGCGTCGACCCATTCGTCACCGGGATCGTCCACGCCACGATCTGCCGTGAACCAGGCCTCGGGATCGTCCTGCAACAGACCCAGCAGCCACCCGCCGGCTCGCAACTCCCGTGCGAGCCCGGCGCGCCTGTCCGGGTCGGATGCGCTGTTGAGCTGCCGCACGACTCCGAACATTTCCGCCAGCGCCCTGGGCGTGTTGAGGTCGTCCTCAAGGGCCTCTATCACGCCGCGGGGCGGATCCGCCGCCGGGTCATCCGCCGGCCGATCACCCTTGGCCGGACCGGTGACGCCGGCATTGCGCAGCGCCCCGTACATCTTGTCCAGCTTCTGCCGCGCGTCTTCCAGGACCGCGGAGTTCCAGTCCAGGGGCTGACGGTAGTGGGCCGTGAGCAATCCGAGGCGGACAGCCTCCCCAGGTGCCTCATCCAGCAGGTTGCGGACCAGCAGCACGTTGCCCAGGGACTTGGACATCTTCTCGCCACTCACGTCCACCAGGCCGTTGTGGACCCAGTAGCGGCAGTAGCGCTGCACGCCGTAGGCGCAGGTGCTCTGGGCAGTCTCGTTCTCGTGGTGCGGAAAGATAAGGTCCAGGCCGCCGCCGTGGATGTCGATGGTCTCGCCCAGGTGCGCCCGGACCATGGCCGAGCACTCCGCGTGCCAACCCGGCCGGCCATAGCCCCAGGGGCTGTCCCAACCCACGCCGTTGGCGTTGGAGGGCTTCCAGAGCACGAAATCCGCCGGGTTGCGCTTGTACGATTCCACCTTTACCCGGGCGCCGGCGATGAGATCATCCTGGGAACGTCCCGAAAGCGCGCCGTAGGCGTCGAAGCTGGGCACCGAGAACAGTACATGGCCGTCAGCCTCGTAGGCGTGCCCGGCCTCGAGCAACCGCTCGACCAGGGTGGCGATATCCGGCAAGTGCTCGGTGGCCTTGGGTTCAACGTCAGGCGGCAGTACGCCGAGCGAACCCATGTCCTCGTGAAAGGCCGCGAGGTACCGTGCCGTCAACACGCTGATGGGCACGCCCTCCTCCCGGGCAGCCTCATTGATCTTGTCGTCCACATCCGTGACGTTACGGACGTAGACAAGCCCATATGAGCGCCGCAGCAGCCGCGCCAGTACGTCGAAGACCACGCACGGGCGCGCGTTGCCGATATGAGCGAAGCTGTAGACCGTGGGCCCGCACACGTACATGGTCACCCGCTCCGGATTTTGGGGCTCGAAGCGTTCGCGGGTGCGCGTAAGGGTATTGTGAAGGTGAAGTGCCATCCGGGACCGATTCAGCCGCTCCAACTGCGGCGCCTGTGACCAAGGGGCGGCGCCAATGATACCAAGGAAGCAGGAATCGCCGGTGCCTTATAATCTGCGTTTTCCAGCCGGAAATGGGGTCGCCATGACCGCAGAATTCAGTCCCAGGCGCAGCGTCGAACAGGTCGAGGAAGGCACGGCCCTGGCCCCGAAGTTCGACGCCGACGGACTCATTCCGGCGGTGACCACGGACCACGGCACCGGCGAAGTGCTGATGCACGCCTACATGAACGCCGAGGCGCTGAAGCTGACCATCGAAACCGGCGAGGCCCACTACTTCAGCCGCAGCCGCCGGGTGCTCTGGCACAAGGGCGCCACCAGCGGCCTGGTGCAGAAGGTCAGGGAGCTGCTGATCGACGACGATCAGGACTGCGTATGGCTTCGGGTCGACGTCAGCGGCGGCGCCAGTTGCCACGTGGGCTACCGGTCGTGCTTCTACCGCCGCGTCCCGGTGGGAGGCGGCGGCAATTCCGCCGGAAGCGGTGGCAAACCCCTCGAACTGGAGTTCACGGAATCCGAGAAGATGTTCGACCCGGCCGCGGTGTACGGGGATGCGCCGAATCCCACGCGGCTGTAGCGTCACTGCCGTACCGTCACCCTTCCACCGCGATGCCGCGACTGAAGCTCAACTGCCTGAGCCTGCGATACTCGTCGTGGTCCATGCGCCCGTGGCTGGTCCTCACTCACGCCGGGGCCGCTTTCGAGACCGTCACGGTCGAACTCGAAGATGTGCGCCGGCAAGGGGACCCGGCGGACACTTCGGGCAACCTGGTGACCATTGAGGATTCGCAACTCAAGGAGCGGCGGGCGCTTGGCAGCGTTCACGGCCTGTTCCCCACGCTCTGGATCGACGGGACTCCCATACACGAGTCCCTCGCAATCTGTGAGTATGCAGCCGAGGTGTTTCCCGACACCCGTCTTTGGCCGGACGATGCAACGGCCCGCGCTCAGGCTCGAGCCGTAAGCTGTGAGATGGCCACCGGGTTCCTGGCCATGCGCGGAGAACTCTCCTGCCATCTTATCGGCCGAGTTCCCGATCATGCGCCGAGCGATGCGACGCAGAAGGATATCTCACGAATATTCGAAATCTGGAGCGAGTGCCTGGACCGTTCCGGCGGGCCGTTACTGTTCGGCGAATTCGGCATTGCGGACGCGATGTATTTTCCGGTGCTGACCCGCTTTCGCACCTATGGAATTCCCGTGCCGGCGCCGCTGCTGGAATATGCCCGATTGCTTGAGGCATGCCCCGCGGTAACCAAGCTCATGGAGAAATCTCTTACCGAGCCCCGTGAGCCCGTTTATGACGACTACCTGCGCGAATTGGGTGGCGACCCCGACGCCGCGCTTCCGGCCTGATGCCGCGCCAGGCGGGCGCTCGCCTGGTGTCGCTATCCCCGTTTACATTTTATTGCCGCCCAAGTCGTTGGGAGCGGTGAGGATCGCGAAAGCAACGCCTACCACAATAATCGCCAACCCCACCAGAGTAGGAATTAGCTCGGGGTCCATTACTCCTCCTCCGGCAATTGTTCGGAGGGCGCATCGATCAGCTGCGGCAGCGCGTATTCAAGGAGGGTTTCTATCCTAGTGACACGTTCGCGCAGGTCCGTGACGTCTTCGCGCAGATCTGCTACCTCCTCGCGCAAGTTCGCTACGTCGCCCCGAATCCCACCGGTCTGCTGCAACAGCAAACCGGCCAGCGTCAAGCCGACGCCGATGATCGCGAGAATGATTTTCGTGTCGCTGCCCATGCACTGAAGCCTAGTTGGGTGTGTGACATTCCGTCAACGGTCCATTTCTGGGCAAAACACGCATAAATCCACTCGCGGCGGGCGTTTCGGAGGTCCGAATCGCGGACGACCACGTCCGAAAGGCGTCAGTCCAGGTCAATGCCCACCGGGCAATGATCCGACCCGGTTACATCAGGCCAGATGAACGCGTCGGACACGCGCGTGTCGGCGCTCGGTGAAGCCAGCACGTAGTCGATCCGCCACCCCACGTTCCGTTCCCTGCAGCCACCCCACTGGCGCCACCAGGTGTAGTGGTCCGGCGCGCCGGGATGGCGGGCGCGGAACGTATCCACCCAGCCTGCCTCCAGCCATCGCGTGATCTCCGCCCGTTCCTCCGGCAGGAACCCGCTCGCCTTCCTGTTTGTCTTGGGCCGCGCCAGGTCGATCTCTTCATGGGCCGTGTTGTAGTCGCCGACCACGTAGACCGGGCCGCGGCGCCGCAGCACCTGAATGCGGTCGAAGACCGCTGCGTAGAAATCGAGTTTGTAGGGCACGCGGCTGTTGTCGCGGTTGCGGCCGCTGCCCTTGGGAAAGTAGACCGAGGCGACCGCCATGCGCCCGAAGTGCGCGATGATCAGCCGGCCCTCGGCGTCAAAGCGATCCTCGCCCAGGGCCGTCTCGATGCGGCTCGGCCGCTGCCGGGAGTAGAGCGCGACCCCGCTGTAGCCGGGCCGTTCCGCCGGGGAGAAGGCGGCATGCCACCCTTGCGGGGCGCGGGTACGGTCCTCAAGCTGGTGTTCGAACGCGCGGACCTCCTGCAGGCCGATGATGTCCGCGCCGCAGGAATCGAGAAATTCGTGAAAGCCCTTGCGGACACAGGCGCGCAGGCCGTTGACGTTCCAGCTCAGGATTCGCATGGCGGTATTCTCACCGGGATCGGCCGGGGTAGCAACGGCAAGGATTCCACTGAGGCACGAACTCCTGCAGGACGCGGACTCTTGCAAGGTAGAATCCGGATTTCCGGATTCATGACGCTCGAAGCCAGAGATACGTTCCATGCTGAAGACATCGATTTATCTCGCGTTTTACGCAACCGCCTGCGCTGCGGGCCTGGCCGGCCTTGCCGCCAACGCCCAGGGCATGCTCCACGATGAGCGCGAGACCCGCCTGAGCGGCGTTCGCCAGCTCACCTTCGGCGCCGAAAATGCCGAAGCCTACTGGTCGCCGGATGGATCGGAACTAATCTTTCAGTCCAACCGCGCACCCTACGAGTGCGACCAGATCTACCGCATGCCCGTCTCCGATCCCTCCGCGCTGACGCTGGTTTCCACGGGACAGGGCCGCACCACCTGCGGTTACTTCACGGCGGACGGTCAGCGGGTGATCTTCTCTTCCACCCACGCCGCCGACGCCCGGTGCCCGGCGCCCCCCGACCGTTCGCGGGGCTACGTCTGGCCCATCTACGACACCTACCAGATCTACAGCGCCGCACCGGACGGCACGGACCTCGTCGCGCTGACCGACGAGGAAGCCTATGACGCCGAAGCCACCGTCTGTTCGATCGACGGCTCCATCGTCTTTACCTCCACGCGTGACGGCGATCTCGACCTCTACCGCATGGATGCCGACGGCTCGAACGTGAGACGCCTGACCGATGCGCCAGGTTATGACGGCGGGGCATTCTTCTCCCGGGACTGCTCGATGATCGTCTGGCGGGCATCCAGACCCTCGGGGGAGGAACTTGAGGACTACCGGGCGCTACTGGACGAGGGCCTGATACGCCCCGGCGAACTGGAAATCTTCGTCGCCAGCGGAGACGGTTCCGAACCGCGTCAGGTCACGCACCTTGGCGGCGCCAACTTCGCGCCGTTCTTCTTTCCCCACGGCCGGCGGATCATCTTCTCGTCCAACCACCACGACCCCGCAGGGCGCGAATTCGATCTGTTCGCGGTTGACGTGGATGGCGCGAACCTGGAGCGAATCACCTTCACGCCCGGTTTCGACGGCTTCCCGATGTTTTCGCCCGATGGCCGCCAGCTTGCCTTCGGCTCCAACCGCAACCAGGGACAACCCGGGGAAACGGACGTCTACCTGGCGCGCTGGATCGCGAGCCCCGTCGAATAATCCGGCCGCTACTGGGAAATCAGGGCGGCCGTGGCGGCTGGCTGCACGCCCTCGATGCGCCGGAGTACACGCCGCGCCAGGTCCTCGGCCAGGGCCTCCCGCAGCACCTGCTCCTCGGCGGACATGCCCAGGACCTGGGTGGGGTCGTAGCTGTAGCTGCGGGTCGCCACCAGGAATTCGTTGTCGATCAGGGCGGCGCCGCCGGCCTCCAGTGAAAATCCGACCGCGTAGAAGACCTCGTACTCCTGCGGGGTGTTGCGCGCGGATACCGAGAGCACCCGCTGACCCGACTCATCCTCGAGGATTCTGAGCACGGCGCCCGCTTCATCCCGGGATTCGGTCAGCTCGACGCCCCGGGACGTGAGCGCATCGGTCAGGCGCAGGTGGAACTCGGTGAAGCGATGCGGTACCTCCACGTAGGTGGTGGCCACCACCTCCGGCAGGACCCCCGCTCCCTGCAACTGGAAACCACAGCCCGCCGCCGCGCCCGCCAGCGCCCCCAGCAGCAGCACCCGCAACCGGGCCAGGGCATTCGGGGGACAACGGCCTGCAATCGTGGGCGGACCCGGGGAACTGGCCGGCGATTGGTGCGCCGATTGCGCTGCGGGTAGAGTCATGGGCTTGATTCTAGCGGAGATTGCAAAGATCATCCGTCGGAATTTTGCGGCGTCCGGTGCCAGCTCTTGCAACGACCGAGGTTCCGATCAACATTCGCAGTCAATCATGAGCACCTATCCGTTCAAGGAGGTCGAAGCCAGGTGGCAGGACTACTGGGACCGCCACGAGACGTTTCGCGTACCCGAAAACGTCGACCGGTCCCGCCCGAAGTACTACGTGCTGGACATGTTCCCCTACCCCAGCGGCGACGGGCTCCATGTGGGTCATCCCGAGGGCTATACCGCATCCGACATCATCGCTCGTTACAAGCGCATGCGCGGCTTCAACGTGCTGCATCCCATCGGCTGGGATGCCTTCGGGCTGCCCGCCGAACAGTACGCGCTGCGCACCGGCACCCATCCGCGCACCACCACCGAGCGCAACGTGGCGCGCTTTCGCAGCCAGCTCAAGTCGCTGGGCTTCTCCTACGACTGGAGCCGGGAGATCAACACCACCGATCCCGGCTACTACAGGTGGACCCAGTGGATCTTCAAGCAGCTCTTCGAGCGCGGCCTGGCCTACCGGGAGGAGAAGCCGGTCTGGTGGTGCCCGGAGCTGGGCACCACGCTCGCCAACGAGGAGGTCATCGACGGCAAGTCCGAGGTGGGCGGCTTCGACTGCGTTCGCCGGCCCCTGCGCCAGTGGGTGCTGAGGATCACCGCCTACGCCGAGGCGCTGCTCGAGGGACTCGACGACCTGGACTGGCCGGACAGCACCAAGGAAATGCAGCGCAACTGGATCGGCCGCAGCGAAGGCGTGGAACTGGAGTTCCCGCTGGCCGACGGCACGGGCGGCATCCGGGTGTTCACCACGCGCCCGGACACGCTTTTCGGCGCCACCTACATGGTGCTGGCGCCCGAGCATCCGCTGGTGGATACCATCACCACCGACGAGCAGCGGCAGAAGGTGCAGGACTATTGCGCGGCCGCCGCCACCAAGAGCGAGCTTGAGCGCACGGATCTGCAGAAGGAGAAATCCGGCGTCTTCACCGGCGGCCATGCGATCAATCCGGCGTCCGGCGAGAAGATACCCGTCTGGGTAGCCGACTACGTGCTCGCCGCCTACGGCACCGGCGCCATCATGGCCGTGCCCGCCGAGGACGAGCGGGACTGGGAGTTCGCCGAGGCCTGGGGGCTGCCGATCGTACGCACCGTGCAGCCGCCGCCGGACTTTGAAGACAAGGCTTACCTGGGCGACGGTCCTTCCATCAACAGCGGCTTTCTCAACGGCCTCAACGTGGCCGACTCTAAGGCGAGGATGATCGACTGGCTGGAAGAACAGGGCCACGGCGAGCGCAAGATCAACTACAAGCTTCGCGACTGGCTGTTCTCCCGGCAGCGGTACTGGGGAGAACCGTTTCCCATCATTTTCGTCGACGACGAGCCGAAGGCCGTGGACGACAACGACCTGCCGGTCGAATTGCCGGAACTGGACCGCTACGAGCCCAGCGGCACGGCCGAAGGCCCGCTGGCCAATGCCGGGGACTGGCTCGAGACCGTCGACGGCGCCACCGGCCGGCCGGCGCGGAGAGAAACCAACACCATGCCCCAGTGGGCCGGCTCCTGCTGGTACTTCCTGCGTTATATCGATCCGGAAAACGAGGAGGCGCCCGTCGACCGGGAACTGGAGAGCTACTGGATGCCGGTGGACCTCTACGTGGGCGGGGCGGAGCATGCCGTGCTGCACCTGCTCTACTCCCGTTTCTGGCACAAGGTGCTCCACGACGCCGGCGTGGTCTCGACACCCGAGCCGTTCGCCCGGCTGGTCCACCAGGGCATGATCCTCGGGGAACTGGAGTACACGCGCTTCGACGACGAGGCCGGCCGGCCCGTGTCCGCGAAATTCGTCCGCGGCGGCCGGGACACGCGCTCCGGGGCCGCCGAGCAGCGCGCCAGGGTCGACGAGGCCGACGTGATCAAGCAGGGTGAGCACTTCGTGCTGCGCGACGACCCGAACATCCGGGTGGACTCCCGCGCCTACAAGATGAGCAAGAGCCGTGGCAACGTCGTCAATCCCGACGAGATCCTGGAGCGCTACGGCGCCGACGCCTTCAGGCTCTACGAGATGTTCATGGGCCCGCTGGAACAGGTCAAACCCTGGAACACCCGGGGCGTGGAAGGCACCCACCGCTTCCTCAACCGCGTCTGGCGGATGCTCACCGACTCGCGCAACGGCAGTGGCCTGAAGGACACCGTGCGCGACTGCGAACCCAGTGACGAGCAGTCCCGGGCACTGCACCGAACCATCGCCAAGGTCACCGACGATATTGAGGGCCTGAGATTCAATACCGCCATCGCCGCACTGATGGAGTTCACCAACGCCGCGAGCCGGTGGGAGACGCTGCCGCGGGATGTGGCTCGTCAGTTCACATTGATCCTGGCGCCGCTGGCGCCGCACCTGGCCGAGGAACTCTGGCAGCGCCTGGGACATGACGCCTCCCTGGCCTACGCCGCCTGGCCGGAGGCCCGGGAAGAATTCCTGCGCACCGATACCGTCGAGGTGTCCGTACAGGTCAACGGCAAAATGCGGGGGCGAGTCGCCGTGCCCGTGGAGGCCACCGAAGCGCAGGCGCTGGCCATCGCCCGGGAGGACGAGAACGTGGCCCGGCACATCGGGGACAAACCGGTGCGCCGCTCGATCTACGTACCCGGCCG
>VYEH01000341.1:17413-19596 GCA_009843005.1 Pseudomonadota bacterium
GCCGACCACTCAAGCGCTTCCGCTCGATGGGCGTGCGGGGAAAGATAGGGGCTGCGAGCGTCGTCGGCGACGAGCGGGCCAGGGATGGCCATAAGCGAGGAGCCGTCGATGCTCCCCCCGCCAGGGATGGCGGGGGGAGCTTAAGCTCGCAGCCCCTATCCGCGCACGCCCATCGAGCGGAAGCGCGGCCCCGATCCCCGCGACCTGCCAGGGGAGCGGTTACTGCGCGAGCGAAACGTACACGGCAATCGTTGCCACCACGATGCACGCGCTCATTACGCGCGCATATCGCCACGGTGTCAGGTCCACCGGTGCAGCCGGCATTTTCCAGTCTTTCACGGGGTCAGGCCACAGCCTGCTGACGACGGCCATCACCGCCGCCGTGATCACGAAGACCAGCGCGAGAAAATGGAGAAAATGGATCTCGCCGTCGCTGCCGAAGAACCTGACCGCGATGGATTGCACTTCGTCGTTGAAGGCGAAATTGATGATGTAGAACAGCACGGGACCGGCGATCAGGCCGGTTTTGGCGGCCGTCGCGGAGGCTTTCGATGTCAGGAGTCCCGCCAGGATCACCGCGAGCATGGGACCGAAGAACGTCGCGTTGATTTGCTGCAGATAGATATACAGGCTGCCGCTGGTGTCGATGGCCGGGGCAACAAGAATCGCCGCAACTGCGAGCACGGTCGAGCATAGGCGTCCCACCCTTACCTGTTGCCGTCCGCTGGCGTTGGCCTTGAACAGGGGCAGGTACACGCCCTGATTGAACAGGGTCGCGGCACTGTTCAGGACGCTGTTGAAGGTGCTCAGAACCGCACCGACCATGACGGCGGCGAAGAATCCGGTCAGCGGTGCGGGCAACACCGTTTGCACGAGCGTCGGGTACGCTTGCAGGTACTGATCCGGACCCAGCGAGTCCTTGAAGAGGTGATACGCGATGACGCCTGGAAGCACGATCGCGAGCGGCGCGACCAGTTTGAATACGGCGGCAATCAGGACGCCCTTTTGCGCTTCTTTCAGGTTCTTTGCACCGAGCGCACGCTGCATGATGGACTGATTGGTGCACCAGAAAAATATCTGGTTGACGATCATGCCGGTGAACAGCACACCGAACGGCAGGAAGGAGCCGGGTTCGTCTCCGGTAATGTCGAATTTGGGGCGCTCCTCCGTGTACACGGTGTCGAGGCCCTGCAGCACGTTGCCATCGCCGACCAGCGAGAGCGCCAGAATCGGAATGAGCAGGCTGGCAACGAGGAATCCGACGCCATTGATCGTATCGGATACCGCGACTGCCTTGAGGCCGCCCAGAATGGCGTAGGCCGAACCCAGCCCGCCAATCCCGATGACCATGAGCCAGGTGGCCTCGGACTGCGTTACGCCCAGCGTGTTCGACACATCGAAAAGGGCTTCCAGGCCGGTCGCCCCGAACAGCAGTACGACCGGCAAAATGGCAATGGCATACGAGAAAAGGAACAGAACCGTTGCGATGACCCGCGTTGCACTGTCGAAACGCGTCGCAAGAAAATCAGGGATGGTGGTCAGGCCTGCACGGAGGTACCTGGGGATGAAGTAGAGTGCCCCCAGAACCATCGCCAACGCGGCGGTTGTTTCCCACGCCATGACGGCGATCGTATGGTTGAATGCGTCCCCGTTCAGTCCGATCAGGTGCTCGGTGGACAGGTTGGTCAGCATCAGGGAGCCGGCAATCACCCATGCAGTCAGACCCCTTCCCGCCAGAAAGTAGGCCTCGGACGACTCCATGCGGTCCTTGCGGGTGGACCACCACGCAATCGCGGCAACCGCCCCGGTGAACGCAAGAAAGGAGAGACCGGCAATCACTTGCTTTGGCTGTATCGATGGGACCGGCGAACGAAGCCGTATTCAGTCGGCGCGGCGCAAGCCAGGAAGAGCGGAATGACGGTCAGGAATGCTGTGGATTTTCGTAACATTGGATTGCGTCCGGTGTGGGTCAGGCGCTTGGTGCCGCATGAACCTTATAACGCCAAGCGTTTATCGTAGAATGAATATTTCAATTATAGATAAGGCAACATAAAATGTCCTTTTCTCTGAGATGGCGCATGCCGTGCCCGAAAGGTTACCGGGTCGACCCAGGAAAATCAGGAACAATCGTATGAACAGGAAAACGCTGACAACTGTTTTAGCCATCACGGTCGGCGCATGTC
>VYEH01000287.1 GCA_009843005.1 Pseudomonadota bacterium
GGTTTCTGTGGTTTGCTTTCAACCTGGCGCACACACCCATGCACATACCGCCCAGGGAGTTCTGGCAGGCTGACTACGCCGATGTGGATTCGAGCCGCATGCCCCCGGAAAGTTGGCGAGCGGCTTTCGAGGCAATGGTGGAGGCCATGGATACACAGATCGGGCGGTTGCTGGCGGCGCTCAGTCCCGCGGTCCGCGACAACACCTACGTCATTTTCATGGGCGACAACGGAACCTGGGGTCCCGTGATAGGTCCTCCATTCCGTAACGGCCGCGCCAAGGGCACCGTCTACGAGGGCGGTATCAACGTGCCCTTGATCGTGACCGGGCCCGACGTGGCCGGGGGCAGCGTCTCGGAGGCGTTGGTCAATTCCACGGACCTGTTCGTCACCATCATGGAAATGGCCGGAATGGATCCGGGCCAGGCGGTACCCGAAGAGGTCACGCACGATTCGGTCAGTTTCTTCGAAGCCTTGTCGGCTCCTGGCGCTTCATCGCGACGGGAATGGATCTACGTGGACGAATTCTTCGGCGGCTTCGACGGCGTCGAAGGGGCCGACTACGCCATGCGCAACGATCGGTACAAGCTGGTTCGATTCGAGGGGGTGGAGGAGTTCTACGACCTGCGGGAGGACCCGTACGAGTACGAAAACTTGCTGGAGGACGGCCTGACCGAACGGGAACAGGCCGAATTCGAGACCCTGAGGCATCGGGTTCGCGAGCTTCGCGAAAGCCGGTAGCGTCCGTTGGCGAGGAGCAGCACTTGACGGGGCGCCATGTGGCGCGGGTTTATCCGGGGAGGCCGGGCCCACGTGATTGACGGCATGTTGGCCGGCCTCTTGCTGGCAATGAGCTGGCCGGCGCTGGGATACCTTGTTCTCGGCGTATTCCTTGGCCTGTGGGTGGGCGCCGTGCCCGGCCTGGGTGGCGCGGTGGGGTTGGCGCTGATGCTGCCGTTCACCTTCGGCATGGATCCGGTGCCGGCGTTTGCGTTGCTGCTCGGCATGTACGCGGTGACCTCGACCAGCGACAGCGTCGCTTCCATCATGCTGGGCATCCCGGGCACCGTGGCCTCGCAGGCCACGATCCTCGACGGTTATCCGATGGCGAAGCAGGGACAGGCGGCCCGGGCCTTCGGCGCGACCTATACGGTATCTGCGTTCGGCGGCGTGCTCGGCGCGCTGCTCCTTGCCGCTTCGCTGCCGGTCATCATGCCCGTGATCTTCGCGTTCGGGGTTCCGGAGTTCTTCATGCTGGCCGTACTCGGTCTGACCATGGTGGGCGTGCTCTCGGGCCGTTCTCTGGCCAAGGGGTTGGTCGCAGCGCTCTTTGGCCTGCTGCTGACCACTGTCGGATATGCCGAAGCGACCGGTATTCCGAGGTTCTACTTCGGCATCAACTACCTGCTGGACGGCATCCCGCTGATACCCATCGTGCTTGGGCTGTTCGGGCTGCCCGAACTCATGGACCTGGCGGTCAAGAACACCTCGATCGCCCGTGTATCCTCAGACGAAGATCCCCGGCACGGTCTGATCCGCGGTATCAGGGACGCGATACGGTACCGATGGCTGGTCCTGCGTTGTTCCCTCCTGGGAACCTATATCGGAATGCTGCCGGGGCTTGGCGCGGCGATCGTCGACTGGATCGCCTATGGTCACGCGGTCCAGAGCGCGAAGGACAAGTCGCGCTTCGGCCGCGGCGATATCCGCGGCGTGATCGCACCGGAGACGGCGAACAACTCGCACAAGGCCGGGGCGCTGATACCGACAGTCGCGTTCGGCATTCCGGGCAGCATCGGCACCGCCATCCTCCTGGGCGCGTTGGTCATCAAGGGCCTGAGGCCCGGCCCCGACATGCTGACAGTCAACCTTCCGCTGACGTTCAGCATGGTGTGGGCCATCGTGGTGGCGAACGTGCTGGCGGCGGCGCTCCTGATGTTCCTGGCGCGCCACGTGCACAAGATAGCGTTCGCTCCGGGCCACCTGATCGTCCCGGGCGTGATCACCGTACTTCTCATGGGCACATGGGTCGCGACCAATTCCATGGGCGACTGGTGGGTATGCCTCGGTTTCGGCGTACTGGGGTACTGGATGAAACAGGGCGGCTGGCCGCGCCCGCCGCTGATTCTCGCCCTGGTGCTCGGTGGATTGATGGAGAACAACTTTCAACTCACGACCCAGATCTACGGCGACTACGAATGGCTCTACAACCGCCCGATCGTGGTGATCATCGAACTGCTGATCGTCGCGACCGTCGTGTTTGCGATCCGGGGGCGAAGGCCTGGAGACGAGACCTCGGAGGCCGGGGAGGGCGCAAGGCGGAATCCGCTGATCTCGTTCCCGCTCGCCGCCGGTCTTCTTGCGGCCTTCGCGGTCGCCTATGGGGTCACGCGCGGATTTGGCCAGGCCGCTACGGCGCAGTTCCCCAACGCGATCCTTGTTCTGGCGCTGCCGCTGACCGCATGGGTGTTGATAAGGGATTTTACGGAGGTCCGCGTCACTGTCGGCGACGGCCCCGGTCACGCGTGGCGGGCCGCCGCGGAGAAAGCGGACCTGGGTCCGAGCACCCGATTCATCGGAGTCATGCTTGCGATAGTGGGTGTCACCTATCTTGCGGGGCAACTGGTGGCGCTGCCGCTGTTCGTGGCCGCGTACGTCATGGCCTGGGGGGGTTACGGCTGGCGCGTTGCGTGCCTCTACGCAGGGATAGCGTTTGTGGTGCTATGGGCCTTCTACGGACAGCTTATGGGCTTGTTGTTCCATCCGTCGATGCTGTTCGGTTGAACCGACCGGGGCGTTCTCTCGAATGCCGGGCCGCGCCGAACAATGGGCCCGCTTGCGCATTTTCGGCTACGCTTTCCTGAAACGCCAACCGTGCAGGATTTTCCCGTAATGGTTGAACACCCGTCTTGCCTCGGGATCGTCGAAGGGATAGTCCGCACCGAGTTGCCTTGCCGCGGCGATCCCGCTGACCAGGCAGGTTTCCTGGCTGTTGATCAGCGTATGGGCGCCGCAGTGCCAGGTCCGCCGCCTGCCTTGCAGGAAGCGGAACAGCGGCACGAGCCATGTGACATGCCGCACGTCGTGCACGATGTGCTGGAACCACCGTCTTGCAACGATCTTCTGCCCATCGATCGGAGTGACCGGGTTGTAGGTCACCAGACAGGGCTTGTCGGACCGACTGGCCCATGGCTGCTGGTTATGCATGATGTACGTGATTTCATAGTTGTCCGGCCGGGCGCCGTATTGCTCGACATGGGTGCTGCGCGTTGCGAGCGCCTTCACTTCGTTGTCCGGAATGATTGAAGCGTCAGAGTGCACGATGGCGTGGTTGTGCAATTCGCTTTCGTAGCGTACCGACGTGAGGACGTAACGCTCCAGCATCGTGAGCCTGTCGAGGATCATCAGCGTCTGGTTCGCATTGCAAGCGAAGATCACCTCGTCGAAAGTCTCCCTCTCCCCGTTTTCGTCCTCGACCACGACGCGGGAAGACTCGCGATACACCTTCCTGACAGGCCGGTTGAGAAATATCTTGTCCCGAAATTCTGCGGACAGGTTGTCGTAGATGCGCCGGGTTCCCTGGTCCCAGGTCTGCATGGGCGTCGCGGATTCGATATCGATAAATTCGAGATACCTCGCGAAC
>VYEH01000055.1 GCA_009843005.1 Pseudomonadota bacterium
GGCGCGTGTTGCTCGAACTGGGCGCCGAGCAGCTCGGCGTGGATGCCGAACAGGCCGCCGTTGCGGATGGCGCGGTGTACTTGCGCACCGACCCCGCCCGGCGCGCCGGTTACGGGGAGTTGATCGGAGGCGGGCACTTCGATGTCCGGCTCGAATGGAACGGGCGCTACGGTAACGCGCTCGACGCCCGAGGCTCGGCCACCCCGAAGGATCCCTCGGAATACCGGGTCGTCGGACAATCTTATTCACGACGGGATCTGCCGGAAATCGTCATGGGGACGCACGAGTTCATCGTAGACGTCCGGGTGCCGGACATGATGCACGGTCGCGTGGTGCGCCCGCCGGTGGCCGGCAGCGTCCCGGTGTCGGTCAACGTCGCCTCGATAAGCGAGATTTCCGGGGTGAGGGTCGTTCACGAAGGCGACTACCTGGGCGTGGTCGCCGAGCGGGAATGGGACGCGGGCAGGGCGGCTCAACAATTGGATGTGACCTGGTTCGAGGGCGCACCACGGTTTCCCGTCATGGTCGATCTTTACGATCACATACGCCGCGCCCCTATCGTGAGGGAAAGCGCCGGAAGCGGTTTCGGCGCCACTGTCTCGCCGGATCGCGACGCAACTGAAACTGCGCTGGCCAGGGCGGATCGCGTGCTCGAGGCCGAGTACGAGTTTCCCTTCCAGTCGCATGCGTCCATGGGGCCGGCCTGCGCTGTCTGCGACTACAGGGGCGACAGCGCCACACTTTGGACCGGTTCGCAGAAGCCTCACTACGCGGCGGAAGGTGTAGCGGCTATCCTGGAGTTGCCGGCCGGCAATGTCAGGGGCATATGGGTACCGGGTCCGGGCAGCTACGGGCGCAACGACGCCGGCGATGCGGCCATGGACGCCGCTGTCCTGTCGCGCGCCGTGGGCCGGCCGGTCCGGGTCCAGGGGATGCGCGCCGAGGGTACGGCCTGGGATCCCAAGGCGCCCGCGTCGGTACACTTTGTCCGTGCCGGCCTGGACGCCTCCGGCAACGTGACCGGCTACGAAATGCGCATGAAGGGATTCTCCGCGGGCGATATCGAGAGCAACGAGAGCAACCCCAGCTACAGTTACGCAGGTGCGCTGCTGGGTTGGCCCAATGCCTCCGTTCCCCGGCTCTCCAACCCGGGCGACCGCTACGAGTTTCCGGCCAGCGTGCGCTATTGGCAGACCATCGCGCCGCTGTTGGAACGTGCGTCGCCGTTGCGTACGGCCCATCTTCGCGATCCGATGGGTCCGCAGAATCACTTCGCCAGCGAGTGTTTCATGGATGAAATGGCGGTGGCCGTGGGCGCCGATCCCGTGGAGTTTCGCCTGCGGTACCTGCCGGACGGGCGCGACGCCGACGTGCTCAAGGCGGCGGCCGAACGCTACGGCTGGGAACCGGCCGTGCCCGGACCGACGACGCTACCCACCAGCGGGGTGGTCAGCGGCAGGGGCGTGGCCTATACACGGCGCGGTTCGCCGGTGGTGGCGGTCATCGCGGACGTTGAGGTCGATCTGGACACGGGCCGCGTCTGGGCGCGGCGCTTCGTCGTGGCCTCCGACCAGGGCATCGTCGTCAATCCGCTGTGGCTGCGGCGGACCATCGAAGGCAACATCATCCACGCCGTCAGCCGTACGCTGTTCGAAGAGGTGCAGTTCACGCCGGAACGGGTGACCAGCGTCGACTGGATCAGCTATCCGATCCTGGAAATGGCCGATGCGCCGGAAGAAATCGACATCGTGCTGCTCGACCGGCCCGACCTGCCGCCCTACGGCGCCGGGGAGGCTTCGACGCGGACGGTAACGCCGGCGATCGCCAACGCGGTCTTCGATGCCACGGGCTTGCGGATCAGGCGTGCGCCGCTGACGCGGGAGCGAATACTTGCGGCGCTTCGGGAGGCTGCCTACACGTAGGGCAGCCAGGGTCCGGGCCAACGTTCGCTGGCGTATTTCGGGATAGCGCCAACTCGCGGGATAGCGTCAACTCGCGGGCTATCGCCTGGTGCGCGCTTCCCGATTCATGCTGCGCAATCGCTTCAGCTTCTCCGCGATCCTTTGCTCCAGACCGCGGTCGACCGGCTTGTAGTAATTCTGTTCCGGCATCCCCTCGGGAAAGTAGGCCTGGCCGGCCGCGAAGGCGCCTTGCTCGTCGTGGTCGTAGCGGTACCCCTCGCCGTGACCGAGTTCCTTCATCAGCTTGGTGGGCGCATTGCGAAGATGCGGCGGAACATCCAGTGAGCCGTACCGCTTGACATCGCGCGAAGCTGCGGTCATCGCGCTGGTCACGGCATTGCTCTTGGCCGCGCAGGCCAGGAAAACCACCGCCTGGGCGAGCGCCAGTTCGCCTTCGGGGCTGCCCAGGCGTTCGTAGCTCTCCCAGGCGTCCAGCGCCAGGCGAAGCGCACGCGGGTCGGCATTCCCGATATCCTCCGAGGCCATCCGGACCAGCCGGCGCGCGATGTACAGGGGATCGCAGCCGCCGTCCAGCATCCGCACCAGCCAGTACAGGGCCGCATCGGGATTCGAGCCGCGAACCGACTTGTGCAGCGCCGAGATCTGGTCATAGAAGACATCGCCCTGCCTGTCGAAACGCCGGTAGCTGCCCTGGAGCACGGCGTCGATCGCCCCGGGCGTCAATGTGGCGCGGCCGTTGACCTGCTCGCTCAGTTCGGCGGCCAGCTCCAGCAGGTTGTATCCGCGGCGCGCGTCGCCGTCCGCCGAATCCGCGAGACGCTGGACCAGTTCCGGCGCCGCCTGGAGTTCGGCCTCCCCGAGCCCCCGTTCGCGGTCCTCGAGCGCGCGGCGCAACAACTTCGCGATATCCCCGGCGTCAAGCGGCTTGAGCACATACGTCCGGGCGCGCGACAGCAACGCGTTGTTCAGGGCGAAGGACGGGTTCTCGGTGGTGGCGCCGACGAAGACCAGCGTGCCGTCCTCGACGAAGGGCAGGAAAGCATCCTGCTGGGCCTTGTTGAAGCGGTGCACTTCATCGAGGAAGAGCACGGTTGCCCGGCCGCTGCCGGAACGGATCATGCGCGCCTGATCGACGGCAGATCGAACATCCTTGACGCCGGCAAGAACCGCGGAAAGCGCGATGAACTGGGCGTCGGCGGTGGTGGCAACCAGCCTCGCCAGGGTCGTCTTGCCGGTTCCCGGCGGCCCCCACAGGATCAGCGAGTGCAGCCCGCGGCCTTCGAGCAGCGCCCGCAACGGCTGACCCCCTCCAAGCACATGGGTCTGACCGACCATCTCGGCCAGGCTCCGCGGCCGCATCCGGTCGGCTAACGGTCTGAACTTCATGGGGGATGGAGTATAGGGCACGCCGTCGTCATCGCAGCGGGGCGTACGGCGCGGTGAGTCGGCAGCCGGACGCGAACGCCGCGAAGTAGTTCGGATTGACTTACTGCATGATGAACAGTTGGGTCAAAAATGTGCCGAACATGCCCACGACCGCGCCGAGCATGAGCACCAGGAACGCCAGCATGTAGCGTATCGTGCTTCGCTGGAATTCGATCATGCGTTGCTGAAATTCGAACATGCTTTGTTCGATTGCGGTCATTCTCGCGCCAAACCGGTCCACTTTGTCTTCAATCCGGCCCACGGACTTGCCCAGAGTCTCGATCTCCGCGT
>VYEH01000425.1 GCA_009843005.1 Pseudomonadota bacterium
CTTCCAGAAAAATCGATTGCCCGGTGACCGAGTCGACGCCGGGGTCGATCATCGCAAGCGGCGGAGGCGGACGGAAAACGTAATGTCCGTAATGCACCATTCTGTGCGGATGACGGTCCGGTTGGGACAGAAAGGTTTCTTCCGCCAGCGCCTGCTGTTCGGAGCGTTCGTGATGTTCCTCGCTCATCCTGAGTGAGGTTGCGATGCTGACAGCCGCCAGCAGCAGAGCGAAGATCAGTAATGTGCATTGAGCAAGCCTTGATCTCAGCCACAGCCGCGACTCTTCCCGTGCGATTGCAAATATTTTGTTCATCATCATGCTGCCCCGTATTTCGCAAAGGCGCCATGCACCGCCTCGGTATCGATCCGATCCATGCCGGGTGGCCGGTCGAAGGCGCCAACAAGTTCTCCCTTGTGCAGGAGGTCGATGCGGTCGGCCACATGGCAGGCGCCGTAGACATCATGGGTCACCAGCAGGATGGTGCGGCCGGCCTCGGCAAGATCCCGGACCAGTCGGTTGAATTCGTCGATCGCCACGGGGTCGAGGCCCGAAGTCGGCTCGTCCAGGAGCAGGATCGGCGCCTCTCTCAGGATGGCCATGGCGATCGCCACCTTCTGGCGCATGCCCTTCGAGTAGGTATGCATCCGCATTCCGCGCGCCCCGGCCTGCAAGGCCACGCGGTCCAGGGCTTCATCGAGCGCGCGCCGGCTCGTGTCCGTCCCGGCGAGCGACAGGAAATAGCGGAGATTCTCGTAGGCGTTCAGGTGGCCGTACAAGGTCGCCGCCTCGGGCAGGTAGGCGATGGCCTGCCGGGCGGCGCTTACATTTTCGTTTACGTCGCGGCCCTGAACATGCACGCTTCCCGACACGGGTTCGAGGAAGCCGAGAAAGGTCAGCAAGGTGGTCGACTTGCCGGCGCCGTTACCGCCCAGCAGGGCATGAACTTCGCCTTGCGCGATGCTGAAGGAGACATCCTTCAGCACCTGCTGACCGGATCGCACTACGCTGAGCGCCTGAGCTAATAGCATGGGCATGATTTGAACTCCGAAATCAAGGGCGGTACCGCGCGCCTGGCAGCCCGCGGCAAAAGTCCCGCGGCATGGGTCGTACCGCGCGGCATGGGCCGTACCGGCTGGCCGAAGTCGGCCGATCGACCGGCGATGCATCCAGTCCGGCTGCGCCGAGCGTTCGGGATTACGTGATTTACAGGTAACTCAGCCACGTTTTGTTGCGCTTCTCGCGATGCTTGTAAGACGCGAAAGCTCTCGCAATGGGATAGTGCGCGAGTCCCAGAATGACGGTGCTCACCCAAATCCACGCCACATTGCTCAAGCCGAAACGTTCTCCATGTGTTGGGCCGAATACAAGGAACAAGACCCAGTAGGCGGCCAACAGGACATACAAATGCACTATATAAAGAAACAGGGGCACCGAACCGAAATCCTGAATCGCACCCAACAATCTGTTTCGCCCGCGGAATGACTCAAGCCATGCCAGGAGCAATAGGCCGATGCCCAGCGTGATCAACATGAAGTCGAGTGTAGGCGGATACTTCGTATAGTTGAGGAACGACATGACGGTCTCGACTACAGTCTCCTGTACTGACCACGGCAGTGTTTCCCCATAGATGTTCAAACCCCGGAGCAACAGCAGCAGCGCGAGGCACGATGCCCCGATACCAAGCAGCGCTTTCCGTCTTTTCGGTGTCGAAACCGAGTGTGCATACAACGGTCCGGCGAAGTAGCCGAGAAGAATGACGCCAAACCACGGCAGCGCGGGATACGAAATATTGATCGTCAACCCTCCCACCTGCCCGAGGTCGTTGGGGTCGGAAAGTATTGTCCAGAGCACGTATCCGAACCCGCCCGGTTCGAAGTCGATGGGCGCCAGGGTGTCGTGCCCGAATACGATCAGAAGGCCCAGAGCGCCAATCACCCAGTAGTTCAGCCGGCAAGCCAACGAAAGCCCGATCATGCACAGGCCGATAACCCAGAGTATCTGCAGGAACAGGAATGAGGGATAAGTGTCGGCCCAGAGCAGATAGTAGAAAACCAGCTCGATCGCAATGATGACCAGGCCGCGCTTGAACAAAAATGCCGTTGGCGACCGGTATGGACCGTTGGCCGGATGGGCGTACAGCCACGCCGAAAGCCCCGCCAGGAATATGAATACCGGCGCGCAGAGGTGGGTGATGTAACGCGTGAAAAACAGATCGGGATCGATCGAATCGAAAATCGGGTCGCCCGTTCGCGTGTGCATGTAAAAGCGTTCGCGAACGTGATGCAGCATCTTCAACAGGATGACCCCGCCGCGCAGGATGTCGAGCGACGCGATCCGGGCTCTGGCAGCGCTTTCCTTTGTCATGGATTGAGAGTCAGGCAATGCCTTTTCCACGGGCTGCCAGTGCTCCATCTGACCGATACGGCGTTATCAGTTGATGGAGCACCAGTCCATGGCGCAACCGGTTGTTGCGCCATGGACTCAGGTCGGCTAGAACGAATAGGCCGCCGTGACATGGTAGTGACGCGGTGCACCCGGCTCGACCCAGACGTCCGCATAGGAATTGGTGTAGTACACCTCGTCGAATGCGTTGTCCATGTCGAAGCGAATCATGAACCGCTCCATGGGCGCGATCTGGCCGAAGAACCGTGCGGCGGTATAGCCGGGCAAGTAGAAGTCAAAGGCCGTAAACCCAAGCCGCTCGCCGGTGTATTGAACGCCGGCGCCCACCTGCGCCGGCATACCTCCCACCTCGAAACTCTGGCTGAACTGCACGTTCGCCTGGTGTTCCGGCGAGTTGATGAGAGGGTCGCCGGCTTCAATTGCCGCGCCCCAGTCGGCTTCGAGACTGTTGGTGGTGAATATCGCGTCGGCGTAGGCGTAGGATAACCACAGCCTGGCGCCGCTCTGGAAGTCAAGGTCCGCGTCAATTTCAAACCCGCGGCTGCGTGCTTTACCTGCATCATGAGAAAACCACCCCAGTGCCTGGGCCTCCGGCCGATCGTCGTTCACCAGAATGTTGCTTTGGTCCACCGAGAACAGCGCAAACGTAAGCGAGCCGGACACCGCCTGGGAAAACTGCGCCATATCCAGTTTAAGCCCGAACTCCGCGGACTCGGTGAGGTTGGGATTGAATTGGTTGCCTTGATAGTCGGACCCCGGTTGTTGGCGGAAGCCCTCGCCGTAGGAAGCGTAGAGGCTGGCCCCGTCGTTGACCGCATAAACCGCGCCAAACTGCGGCGAGACGCGACTGTCCGATGTGGTACTCGTAGTCGCGGGCGTCCTGAGAAGATTGGTCAAATCCTGCTCGAAGTCATCCCAGCGCAAGCCCAGGCGAACCTGCAGCCGATCCGTGATGTCGATCTGGTCCTGTATGTAGAAGCCGAATCCATCCAGATTTTCGTCCCGGTTCGTGTTTGGCCCGGGCACCGGTTGCGGAGACTGCCCGTAGACTGGATTGAAGACGTCCAGAAAAAGATAGGCCGCCGGATCGAGAGTGTTGATATCCGTCGACCCCGGAAACCACCTTGGCCGGTAACGCTGGATAAACCAGTTAAGGTCGAAACGGTCATAGTCGGCGCCCACGAGCAGTCTGTGACGAACTGCACCTGCATTGAACTCACC
>VYEH01000032.1 GCA_009843005.1 Pseudomonadota bacterium
GCCACAGCGTGCGCTTTTCTTGCGGTGTGGGTCCTCACCAGCCAGGCCGCCGTACCGGCCGAGTTGCCCCGCAGCACGCCGGAACAGCAGGGCATCGACTCCGCAGCGGTCGCCGACTTCGTCGAGGCGCTCGACACCGAAATCGAGGACGTGCATGGCCTGATGGTCCTGCGCCACGGGCACGTGGTGGCCGAGGGCTGGTGGGCGCCCTACCAGCCCGAATTCATCCACACGCTGTTCTCCCTGAGCAAGAGTTTCGCCTCGACCGGCATCGGTCTGGCCATCGCCGAGGGACACCTGAGCGTTCATGACCAGGTCATCTCCTTCTTCCCCGATGCAGTGCCGGAGGAACCGACCTGGCAGCTCGAGGCGATGCGCGTTCGCGATCTGCTGTCCATGTCGACCGGTCATATCGGGGAGGATCTGCGCGCGTTTTCGTTCGACTCCGACTCCCCTCTTCCTGAGGCCTTTCTGAATCTCCCCGTGGCCCACAAGCCGGGCACGCATTTCAACTACAACACGCCCGCCTCGTACATGCTGTCGGCGATTGTCCAGAAGGTCACCGGGGAGAACCTGCTGGACTACCTGCGCCCGCGGTTGCTGGATCCGCTGGGAATCGAGGAGGCGACCTGGAGCACGGATTCACAAGGGATTGCGCTCGGCGGATTCGGACTGAGTATTACGACAGAGTCCATCGCCCGCTTCGGGCAGCTTTATCTGCAACAGGGCCAGTGGGAAGGCGAACAGCTGCTGTCCGCCGAGTGGGTGGAGCAAGCCACCAGCCGGCAGACCTCCAACGGCAGCAATCCCGACAGCCCCTGGGACCAGGGATACGGTTACCAGTTCTGGCGGAACCGCCACGGGGCCTACCGGGCGTCCGGGCTCGGCGGCCAGCTTGCCCTCGTCATGCCCGAGCAGAACGCTGTCGTCGCCACCACCAGCGGTACTTCGCAAGTAGCGGACATTTTCGACCTTGTCTGGGACCGTTTGGCGCCCGGCATGCAAGACGAACCGCTGGATGACAATCCGGCAGAAGTCGAGCGTCTGCGCGAGCGCTTGAGCAACCTGTCGATCAGCATGCCGGCCGGTGATCCCGCCGCTGACGGATACCAGGACTGGCTGGGACGTTCCTGGCAATTCGGGCAAAACGATCTCGACATCAACGCGCTGGCCCTGCGCAGTCAGGGTGAAGAGATCATTGTCGTCATCACGACACTGACCGGCGCTCACGAGATCGCCATCGGTAACGGGGCCTGGGTGCCCGGCCGAACCGGGCTGATTCCGGGCGCCATCGGTGCGCTGCTGGGCGATGATCAGGGTCATGGCCACCGTATGGCCGCCGCTGGAGCCTGGACCGGCGCGGATGAGTTCACATTTCGCCTTGCTTATACCGAAACCCCGCGGGTCGCCACAATCAGGTTGCAGTTCAGCGAGACGGGCCTCGCCCTCGACATCGACCAGACTGGAGGGCTTGCGCCACGAGTTGCCCCACTAACCGGCACGCCGGTCAGCGAGTAACCTCACCGACGCCGGCGCACGCGCGACCTGCCACCGAAATTCTGCTACCGTCAGGCTTTGGCATGAGGCCGTGTCATGCACAAAGTGACCTCGCTTGAAATAGCGGAACTGGCGGGCGTCTCCCAGTCCACCGTCTCGCGCGCCCTGCGCAAGAGTCCGCTGGTCAATCCCGAGACCCGCCGCAGAATCCAGCGCATCGCCAGGGAACACAATTACAAGGTGGACCGCAGCGCCAGCAACCTGCGCTCCCAGCACAGCCGCACCATCGCCATGCTGGTGCACGAGGAGTCCGGGATGGACTCCGACATCAATCCGTTCTTCGTGTCGATGCTGGCCAGCATCACAAGAGCAGCCGCCGCGAGAAACTACGACGTACTGCTGTCATTCCAGCAACTGAGCAAGAACTGGATCGCCGACTACGAGAACAGCAACAAGGCCGAAGGCATCGTGCTGCTGGGGTACGGCGGCTACACCGACTACATCCGCAAGATCGAACTGCTCGACAACGCCCATGTACTGACCTGGGGTCCCGTGATCGACGGCCAACCCGGCCACTTCGTCGGTTGCGACAATCGGCGCGGCGGCTACATGGCGACCCGATATCTGCTCAAACTCGGCCACACCCGCATCGCCTTTCTCGGCGACATTTCCGATGACTGCCCGGAATTTCAGGGTCGCTACAGCGGGTACTGCAACGCGTTGAGCCGCTTCGGACTGCGCGCCGACCCCGCGCTTCAGGCATCGTCCCACTCATCCACGCACAGCGGTCATCTGGCGGTTCGGGAACTGCTTTCCCGCAAGGAGGATTTCAGCGCCGTCTTCTGCAGCAGCGATCTCACCGCGCTCGGCGCCATCCATGCGCTGCAGGAGAATGGTCTCAAGGTTCCCGGTGACATATCGGTGGTCGGGTTTGACGATATTCCATCCGCGACGCACATGTCTCCGGCGCTGACGACCGTTCGCCAGAATACCGCGAAGGCGGGGGAAGTCATGGTGGATATCCTGTTGCGGCTGATTCGGGGGGAATACGTTCAATCGCAACTCATCGAACCCGAGTTGCTCGTGCGGGAGTCCTGCGGCTCGGACTGACCCTGCTCTTCATGACCGGGCAGCCATGTCGGCGGCAGATAGCGTCCGATAGTTATCCGGCCTGACGAACCTCTGCAATCAACACCGAGCGCGGCGGCAGCACGAGCGCTTCGCCGGCGATCACGCCCTGTGGAGCCTTGAAACCGTCCAGTCTCTCCAGGCGCGCACCGTTCAGGAGACCCAGATCGTTCCGATCGATGCGTCTCTCCTGGCCGTCGAGATTGAAGCTCAGCAACAATGTCTGATCGGTCGTGGACCTGGCGTATGTCAGAACGTTGTGCCGTACGGGAAGGAAGTTGAGATCTCCGTGCAACAACGCCGGCTGCCGTTTTCGGAACTTCAGAAAGTCTCGGATGCATTCGTAAACCGAGTCCGGATTGCCGGTTTGCCGGTCCGCGGCCAGCGCAAAGTGACTGGTATCGATGGGTAACCACGGAGTCGCGCTGGAGAACCCGGCATGGGGTGCGTCCTCCTGCCATGGCATCGGCGTCCGGCACCCGTCCCTGCCCTTGTAGACGGGCCAGAAATTGATGCCGAAGGGATCCCTGAGATGCTCGAACGGGACCTCGGCCTCGGGCAGCCCCAATTCGTCTCCCTGGTAGATGCACACCGCACCGCGCAGGCAGCTCAACAGGATGGCGAACAGTTTGGCCGACTGCGTATCGGGTTCATTGCCCGTCCAACGGCTCGCCACACGCTGCACGTCGTGATTGCCGATCGCCAGGCAGCACCAGCCATCGCTGACCTTGTGCTGCAGGGATTCCATGATGTCCTTGATGTAGCTCGCCGAACCGTCCGGCCCCATCAGGTCGAAGCTGTAGGCCATGTGCAGGCGGTTGTTGCCGCGCGTGTATTCGCCGATGATTTCCGCCGAGCGCTCCGAACCGATCTCTCCCAGGGCCACCGCATCGTATCGATCCATCAGGCGACGGATATCCTCCATGAACAGCCGGTTATCCGGATGCGTATGGTCGTAACGGTGCACCTGCATGGAATAGGGAGATCCAACC
>VYEH01000271.1:0-1705 GCA_009843005.1 Pseudomonadota bacterium
GGAACCTTCTACGCAGGAGGCATCCGGGTCCCGCTGGCCGTGCGGTGGCCCGCCAGGATACAAGCCGGAACTGAAACCCATGAACCGGTCATCGGTATCGATTTCTACCCGACCTGGCTGGATGTCGCCGGGGCCACGCCACCTCGGGACTACCTGCTGGACGGCCTGAGCATGACACCCCTGTTTGACGATCCGGACGCTTCCCTCGGGCGAGAAACCATCTACTGGCATTTCCCGGGTTACCCGAACTCACCGTGGCGAACAGGTCCGGTGAGCGCGGTGCGATCCGGAGAGTGGAAACTGATGAAATTCTACGAAACCGATCACGTGGAGTTGTATGACCTCGTGCGAGATCCGGGAGAGCAGGAGGACGTGGCTGAGACGATGCCGGTGGAGCGGGACCGTTTGCTTGGCGCACTGGAAGGTTGGCTGCAATTGACCAATGCTCCGCTGCCTCGCTGGCCGGACGATTGATGTATCGAGTGAATCGAGCGCGTCGATCCCCCCGTCGCCGGTCAACCTGTTGTTCGGCGTGAAAGCAAGATTGTGTGCGTGTACACTTCAAAGACACGCAATGGCTCTGTCGGGTTGATTTAAGTGACTGAAATAACTGATATTATTCGACAAATCAGGATCCTGTTCCATTCGTCGGTGAGATGTCCCGGCTAAGTGGGTACCGGCGCCGACACGATCATGGCGGGACGACCTGACGAGTACTCGCCGGACCTGCTCCAATCAATACCCCGATCTGAGGGCCGCGGCCGTCTGGGTATTACCGGCATGCTGCCGTTCGCCGGTGAGGACATCTGGAACGCCTACGAGCTGAGCTGGCTCGACACCGTCGGCAAACCGATGGTGGCCACGGGCGAATTCCGAATCCCGGCAAACTCGCCGAACATTATCGAGTCAAAGTCCCTCAAGCTCTACCTGAACTCCCTGAACGGCGCGCGGTACGAATCGCCGGAGGCGGTGCGCAGCACCATCGCCGCTGACCTTGGCCGGGTATGCGGCGCCGAGGCGCTAGTGCGGCTGCATGCATCGGAGTTCGCCGGAATGCCGGCGCAAGGCGAACCCGTCGGCCACTGCATCGACACCGAAGAGTTGGAAGAACCAACATACGACCTTGATCCAGAGCTCCTGAATGACAGCGTCGATTCACAATCCCCGGACGCCGAGACGCTGCATTCGAACCTGTTGAAAACCAACTGCCCGGTCACCGGTCAGCCCGACTGGGCAACAGTGATGATCCGCTACCGGGGACCGAGAATTCGGCGCGCAGCCTTGCTGGCCTACCTCGTCTCGTACCGGAATCACGCCGAATTCCACGAGCAATGCGTCGAGCGCATGTTCGTGGATATCGAGCGCTTCTGCCGACCCCTGGCCCTGAGCGTATACGCGCGCTACCTGCGCCGGGGCGGACTGGACATCAATCCGTTCCGCAGTAACTTCGAGACCCCTCCCCCGAACGTTCGCCTGCTGCGCCAGTAGCTGCGCGGCTATGTCCGGACGACGCGCCGAATCAGCCGCGTGACCGTCAGCCCCTGCACGATGATGGAAAACAGCACCACGACGTAGGTGATGCTGAGTATGAAGGGCCGGAATTCGTTCGCCGGCAGCGACAGCGCCAGCGCCACGGCGATCCCGCCCCGCCGCCCCCCCCCAGTGCGCACCGGACCCGCGCCCCACGGGCGCGGAGGCCCGCGGC
>VYEH01000271.1:1715-3589 GCA_009843005.1 Pseudomonadota bacterium
CCTCGCGAACGTCTCCCAGCGTCGCATCGCCGCGATGGAGAGGAATACGCTGAGCCACCGCCCGGCCAGGGCGACGGGAATGACCAGCAGACCCATCCAGTATTCGAAACCGGTGCGGGCGATGATCAGGACTTCCAGGCCGATCAGCAGGAAAAGCACCGAATTGAGGATCTCGTCGAGCAGGGTCCAGAATTTCTGCAGGTAGTCGCGGGAGCGCTCGCTCACCGCGTACAGCATGCCCTTGTTGCCGATGAAGAGCCCCGCCACCACCATGGCGATGGGGCCGCTGGCATGCAGCCGGATCGCCGCCGCGTAGGTCACCATGACCGCCGCCAGGGTGATCAGCACCTCCAGGTTCGGTTCGTCGAGGTGGTGCATGGAGCGGTAGCACGCATAGCCCGCGATCAGCCCCAGCACCGCCCCGCCGATCACTTCCACCACGAACAACTCGCCGATGTGCAGGAAGCTGAGTTCGCCGCCCTGGACGGCGACGCCCAGGATGAGAGTGAAGACGACGACGCCCACGCCGTCGTTGAACAGGGACTCACCGGCCAGCGTCACCTTCAGCGAGGGCGGCACGGGGACGGTCCTGAACAGGGCCAGCACCGCGACGGGATCGGTCGGACTGATCAGGGCGCCGAAGACCAGCGCCCAGACGAAGGGGATCGGATGCCCCGCCCAGCCGGCCAGCAGCCAGGTGACAGTGCCGATGACGAAGGCGGAGACCAGCGTGCCCGCGGTCGCCATCAGCCCGATCGTGCGGTACCGGCGGCGCAGCGCGGACAGGTCCACGTGCAGGGCGCCTGCAAACAGCAGGAAACTCAGCATGCCGTGCATCAGCGTGTCGTGGAAGTCGATGCCCCCCAGCACGCCGACAATCAATGCGTCGATGTTTGCGGCGGGCACGAAGGACTCGACGGCCAGCAGCGCCAGCGAGGCGGCAAGGGCGATCAGCACCAGGCCGATGGTATGCGGCGCCCGCAGGAACCGGTGGTTGATGTAGCCGAACAACGCCGACAGGCCGATCAGGAAGGCGCCGATCTCAAACAGGCTCATGAAAATCCTCCCGGCGGAAATGCATCACGGCGACGGTATCAGCGATCGTTACAGCAACAGGAAACACACGGTGCTCAGTACCGCCGCGCCCAGCAGGTTCAATATCAGGCCCTCGCGCGCCATGGCCCGGATGGGCACATGGCCGGAGGCGAAGATCACGGCGTTGGGACCGGTGGCCACGGGCAGCATGAAGGCGCAACTGGCGCTCATGGCCGCGGGCACCATCAGCAGCCGGGGGTCGACGCCGGAACCGATCGCGGCCGCAGCCAGGATCGGCATTAGCAGCGCGGTCGTCGCCGTATTGCTGGTAATCTCGGTGAGGAACGTGACGGACAGGCAGATCACCGCCAATACGATCAGCGGATGCAGAGTGCTCAGCGCGCCCAGCGCTTCGCCCACGATCTGGCTGATGCCCGAACTCACGAACGCGCTGGCGATACAGATTCCTCCGGCAAACAGGATGAGGATGCCCCACGGAATCTTGATGGCGGTCTCCCAGTCCAGCAGGCGCGCGCCTTTGCCGACGGCCCCGCCGCCCGTCCCGTCACCCGCATTGCCGCTGGGAACCAGAAACATGACCAAAACGGCCAGAAGCGCCACGCTGGCGTCGTTGGCCTGGGGCAGGTTGAGCCAGGTGCTCCATCCGCCGAAGGGGTCGGTGCGCGTCATCCAGGCCAGTGACGTAAGCGCGAAGACCGTCAGGGTGCGCTTCTCCTCGGTCCGCCAGGCGCCCACGTCGGGAACGGCAATGTTTCGCGACCGGGAAACGCCGCGAGTGACCCAAAGTGCTATCAGCGGGACGAATATGACGACTACCG
>VYEH01000036.1 GCA_009843005.1 Pseudomonadota bacterium
CCCCCGCCCGCGCCCCCCCCGCTGCGCCCCCGGCTCCCTTCCGGGAGGTGAAGACGTCGATGTACGCGGGCGGTACCCAGGTTTCGACGTTCGTTCGCCACCCCGATGTAGCCAACAAGGGCGACATCGAGCGCACGTACCTGACGGTGATGGATCTGCTGCCGACATTCCTCCACATTGCGGAGGCGCCGCCGCCGACCGACCGGTTCCAGGGGCGCCAGGTCTTGCCCGTGCGCGGCCGATCGTTCTGGGACCTGCTTCGCGGCGGTGAACCGCCCGAAACGACCGCCACACCATGGATCACCACCATCGACCGGCAGGCCGCACTCGTTCTCTGGCCGTGGAAAATAGTCACCCGGCCCACGGATGGAAGCGACCAGGATGACTCGCCGCTGGAATGGGACCTGTTCAATCTCGAGGATGACCCCGGCGAACGCCGGGATGTCTCCGAGCTGCACCCCGACACCAAGGCCGAGTTGGTCTCCCATTGGGCGGACTACGCCGACAGTATCGGCTTGTAGCGAGAACGAAAGGGTCCGGATTCTCTGCCGGCACCCGAAAAATGATCACGGCCGCCGGAGATTACGACAGCCGCTCCTACGGCATCGGGTCCGGATGCGGCAAATCGTCGATCAACCACATGGGACGAATCCTGTCGGGCAGACTTTGCGGCAGGAGCACATTGCTCAGTTCCCGGAATTGTTCCCACGCCGCTTCCATCTCCTCGAGCTTTTCTGGCATCTGGCCTGCGAGATCGGTCGTTTCCCCCGGGTCGTTTCTCACGTTGTAGAGGTACCACCGGTCCTGACGAAACGGCGGCTCGGTCTTCAACAGCTTCCAGTCGCCCTTGCGCACCGCGATTCGGCCCCACAATTCCAGGCCCAGCACCTCGTCATCGCCGTGAACGTCCACCTGGGGATCACGCAATAGCGGTACAAAGCTCTTGCCGGTTTGCGGCAGGATATCCCGTCCATCGTAAGTGCCTTGCGGATACTCCACGCCCGCCAGCTCCAGAATGGTGGGCGCGATATCGCTGACCATCAGCACGCTGCGACTGATGGCGCCACCGGCGCTGACGCCCGGACCGCTGACGATCGCCGGCACACGAATCCCTCCCTCGGCGGCGTGGCGCTTGAACAGGTTGAACGGCACGCTGCCGGCGGATCCCCAACCCGGTCCGTAGAACATCACCGAACCTTCGCGTCCCAGGTTCTCGATGCTGTTGTCCGCGGCGGCGTAGCGTTCCGCCGGCGGCCCGGATTCATAGCCGAAAAATCCGGCCGCACCATTGTCGGACACGAACAGGATGACGGTGTTTTCGTACAGGTCTTCCTGCTTGAGATATTCGATGACCCTGCCGATGTTGTCGTCCATGTTGTCGATGGCCCCGGCATAGACTTCCATGCGGCGCGCCTGAATACGTCTGGCCGCTTCGCTGAGCGCATCCCAGGGCGTGACGGTGGGCGCGCGTTCACCCAGTTCGGTCCCGGGCGGGAACAATCCCATCTCGATCATGCCGGCAAGGCGCGTTTCCCGCAGAACGTCGTACCCGTCGTCGTATCGTCCCCGATAGAGGTCGATGTGGGTATCCGGCGCCTGCACGGGAATGTGCGGCGCAGTAAAGTTCAGATAGGCAAGGAAGGGCTTGTCCTGCTCCGGATCGCCGCGCATGTAGTCGATCAGTTTCTCCGTGTAGAAATCGCTCGAGAAAAACCCTTCGGCCACGGGCATGCCGGTGACCTCCGTTTCATCCTCGAAATAGCCGCCCATCCCGCCGGGTCGCCTGTCAAGGTTGAAGTGACTGCCGGCGGGATCGCCTCCCGTCTGGATGAAGGACCGGTCGAAGCCCCTCGCAACCGGTAGCTTGTCCGGGGCGTCGCCCAGGTGCCATTTGCCGGTGACATAGGTGCGATAGCCGCTGTCCCTAAGCAGCCTTGCGAAGGTGACCACGCGATCGCTGAGCACGCCCTCGTAACCGGGCACACCCACCTGATTGGGGCTCTGCAGCCCCGCGCCCATCGTCCCCAGACCTGCCAGGTGATTGTCCATGCCGGACAGCAACATGGCGCGGGTGGGCGAGCAGTTCATCTGAGCGTAGAAACTCGTGAACCGGATGCCCTCTTCCGCCAGGGCATTCAGTGCGGGCGTATCGATTTCGCTGCCATAGGGTCCCAGTTCGGCCATGCCGACATCGTCGGCAACGATGATCAGGAAGTTGGGGCGCACGGCCTGGGCCGACAGCATCGACGGCAGCAGGAGACAAAGATAGAAAAGCGATCTGATCATACTGGAACCCACTGAAATTCTTCACCTGGACACCCAACATGATACAGGGATGATAAAGTGACGCCGGTCCTGCGGACAGGCGCGGCATGGCAAGAGAACAATTCGCAAAGCGATACGCCGAACGGGTGCTCGCAGCCCGCTGGCCGGTCATCATCGGGAGTCTCTTGTGGGTTGCGGTGGCGACCAGCGGCATCGCCCGGTTCGAATTCGCTGCCGACTACCGCATCTTCTTCGACGAAGATAATCCGCAGCTTCTGGGCCTGGAAGCCCTGGAGAACACCTACGGGAAAAACGAAAACATCGCGTTCCTGATCGTTCCGGACGATGGGGACGCCACTTCCGAGGAAGCTCTCGAAGCAGCGGTCTGGCTCACGGACGCCGCCTGGCAGACGCCGTACACCAGGCGCGTAGACTCGCTCGCCAATTTTCAGCACCCGACCGCCGACGGCGACGACCTGTACGTGCGGGACCTCATTGATCCACTGACACTGTCCGATGCCGAAGCGCGATCGAATATCCGCGACATCGCGTTGTCCGACCCGCGGATTGAGGGCGCCATTCTGGCCCGTAACGGCGATGTCAGCGTCGTCAACGTCACGATCGAAATGCCGGCCGAGGACCAGTTGGAGGCCGTGGCCGAAGTTGCCGAATTCGCACTGGCACTGGCCGTGGAGGCGGAAGAACGATTTCCCGGTATCGACATTCGCACGGTGGGTACGGTGATGGTCAACCAGACCTTCGTCGAAGCCTCCGTCGACAGCCAGCTGATATTCCTGCCCGCCAGCCTCCTGCTCATGGCGGTGGTGCTGGGCGTTCTCGTCCGGGGCTGGGCGGGGGTGTTGGCGACCGGGATTGTCATCGTCTTTTCGATCATGGCGTCAATGGGCCTGGGCGTATGGGCCGGCCTGCCCTTTTCACCGCCCATCGCGCCGGCGCCGACCATCGTGCTGATGATCGTCGTGGCGAGCTGCGTGCATCTATTGGTGGGGTTGCAGCAGCGGTTGCGGGCGGGAGATTCCAGGCACGACGCCATCGTCGGATCGCTCAGCCTGAACCTGCATCCGGTGTTTCTGGCAAGCCTCACGACAGCGCTCGGGTTTCTGAGCATGAATTTTTCCGAGGTACCGCCATACCGCGATCTGGGCAACTTCATCGCCTTCGGTATCGGCGCCTCGTTCGTCCTGTCGGTCACCTTTCTGCCCGCCCTGCTGTCGCTTCTCCCGGTTCGCGCCGCAAGGGAACGGCAGTTCCACGGATTCTCGATCAGGCAACTCTCGGACGCTGCATTGC
>VYEH01000163.1:0-1558 GCA_009843005.1 Pseudomonadota bacterium
GTCGGTGACAGCCTGGGAACATATGCTGGCGGCGTCCTCGTTGGGCGGATGTGCAGGAAGAGAAATCATCGCCAAGCGACCGCGCTTCAGGGGCGCGCGTGTCAAAGAGGACATAGCGAGCTTTGCACGCACGTTGGCAGACGCCGGTCTCACGCTCGGAGTATGCGATTGGGGTTATTGTGTCTACCGCGAGGAATATAGCGCTTGCTTGGGTAACGCTGCCGGGCCCAACCCGGTTCGTCGAGAGCCATCCACCTGTTCCCGTTGCAAGAATTTTGTGGTTTCTAAACAGCATCGCCAGTACTGGCAGGATCAAGTGGATCGACACGAAGCCCTGCTGAATGAACCCGCATTGCCTCGGCAGACGTTGCGCATCGCGCGCAGCCGACTTGAGGAGGCCCGAAAAATTGTTAGCGAGCTCGGAAAAACCGAGTTTCAGGGTGTGTCCCGATGACTAAAGGCGTATCGACCGGCCAGCGTCTTCAAGAGGCGTTGTCGAATCTGCTAGATCAACACGCCGCCAAAAGCGTTCCTGGCAAAATAACAGCTACCGCCCTGTGTCAGCTCGCCGGCGTCTCGCGTACGGCGCTATACCGCTACCATCCGGACATATTGAACGAGCTTCGCAAATGGCAACGCAAACACCGTCCAGAAGCGGCATCGGCGCGCAAGGCCTTGAAGGCGTTGCGAGCAGAAAACGCCGCATTGCGAACACAGTTAGGCCAACTCGCGGCACTTGTCGATCACTACTTTGCGGCATGGTCTGAGAGTCAGGCCTTACTTGAGAGACGCGAGGGCGAACTGGCTGTGCTTCGGCGCAGTAACAATAGGACGCTGGTATCCGTACGACCAAAGTCGGAGTCCGGCTCAAGCAATCAATAGTCACAATGCCCGTTCATACGTGAGAAACTCCAAGTGTGCGCGTGTTGTCCATTCGCGCACCCTCTCTGCTTGAGCGTCATCCGCACCGCGGACTTTCGTATTGCCGTAGCACACTGTTTCCATCGGTCCATTACTCCACACTCCTAGCTGGAAACCGCCAGGAAATTCAGTATGGACTTTTCAGAGGACTGGTTCGGTGTGCTGAGATTTAATCAAGACAGTCAACAAACTGATTGAACGCATCTGGGACCAAGCTCGCATAGACAGGCGTGTCGCCGAACGGATTGGCCATAACTACGGCCCCAACAGCAAGCGAACCATCGTCGGAAAAAATCCATGACACCCTGAGAATATCGGCTTTGGCGACTGTAACGAGCTGGAGCGTGTCATCGAATGTTGCGGCCCCGCCCTGGTGCAAAAAGGTAATGAACGTCTCCCCGCATACCACTTGAAGGTAGTCGGTACCAACAGAGTTAACGGTCGTGGTTTCTTCTTGTGCGACGGCGGTACAGGCGAAAGTACAGATGAGCATGGTTAACCACTTCATTACGGCCCCTCTCTTGATCCCAAGTCTATCTCTCTCTCATATCGGGACAGCCTTTCGTCCTCGGTTTCCATCAAGTGTTCCAGCCCGCGTTTTAGAAGGACGGTATTCAGGTGAATTGCATTCAGTTTT
>VYEH01000163.1:1568-3550 GCA_009843005.1 Pseudomonadota bacterium
GTTTTCTCTCAAGCCAGCCCAACACGAGAAGAACCATCAGAAAAAGGCCGAAATATACAAACGTCGGGCTTTGCAGGAAAGCGGACAGCCACCCGTAAGCGCGCCAAATCAAGTCGAGAATGTACATGCGTCTCCCGATGCGCATCGGGAGGTGGGTGCGGATGTAGGCGCGAGCATATGGATCGCCTGCGCCGCGCGCGGTCGTTCAACCCTCAAAATGCGCGGTAGAATCCCGGTTAAGTCTCTATCTTGGCCGGGTAATGGCTATTTCATTCAGCGGGCAACCCGACGAGCGGATTGCCGACAACTGTTCACGGGGCAATTTTCTGGCCGCTTGGGTTAGGAGTCAAGAGGTCCGTTTTCTCCTGGATCGGTCAGAGCGTCCATCGGCGTTGAAAACTGATCCACTATTGGCACGCTTCGCGTAGTCCAGCGGCGTTTCGGTACGCGGCCGATCTCCCAATTCCAAGTTGATTGGCTGCCTGGCCCCGCTGACAGACCACTTTCTATGAGCTTCTCGGTCGCGAATACGGTCTCGGGATCCAGTGGCGGCCGCCCCGGCACTCGGCCGCGTATTCGCGCTTCGACAATACCGTCGAGGGTGCGCTCCGCTATCGGCGACAGCTGATCCAACTCCAGTTACGAACGTCCGCCGCCACCGGAAGACGGTACAGTATCGAATTGACCTTCATCGTCCGCACCCTCGTACAGCAGTCGGGGTCGGTTTGACCTCCAGCTCCACGCGAACCTTGACATGGATCATCGCGCGACCGACCTCGTGATCCGCAAGGCCATGATTCGCGCTCAGCAACCTTGCACCCACCCTGAGCAGTTCGTAGCGCATTTCCCTGAAGCTGCGGCTATCGAGGACCAGCCCGCGAATATCGCTGTCCGTGACGGTAAACGTTTCATCCAGGTCGACAAACACCACAACACGGTACCGATGCTCGCTCATGACTTCTGTCCCCTGCTCCTGCTTCCTGGACATGAACCGGTACAGGCACACAACGCTACGTTCCACAGTCAGGCAATTCAACTTCGATTTGGCTTCAGCGGGGCAAAATGTGTCTTTCGCTCACCGGCCAGCCGCAGTCTGAGTACACGTTCCACCGTGTCCTGTTCCCTTGGCTCGTTGCCGTCATCGTCGGCCTTGCTGCGCTTTTTGTCCTCCAGGAGCAGCAACTCGGCCAGCGCGTTGACCGGCTCGACCGACGCTTGACCGTGGCGCTCGCCATGCTGCGCGAGGGGCTCAATGAAGGCGCTGCCGGACTTTGGCAAGCACCTTGGATACGACATTAAGGACATCGAGCCGTTCCACGGGGCGAAGGAACACCAAAACTCGCAGGACCTCGTACCCGGAGGCGGACTGGGACAAGCAAGAGATTCGAGGGGTGGACAAAGAGAGGGGCGAGACCTGGATGAAGGTCAAGAACAAATTCGGTTACCGGCTACACCTGATCGCCGACATCTGGAACGAGATTCCGGTGGCGTTCGGGGCAACGATGGCGCCGGCGTCGACGACGTTGTCGCGGACGATCCGGGAGTTGTTCGCGAAGGACCGCTGCCCGGCGGCGGCGTACAATCTTCACTGCGACGGTCGGGCCATCTGCCACAAGCAGGCCGGCTGTAAGTCGGGCCGCTACGGGCGCGTCGTGCGCTTTTACCTAGACAAGGTGGACCGGCACGTCTTCACGCCCACCCCGCACGCGGACCGAGGTGGCGGCGCGGATAAAAGCGCCGCGCCGCGCTGCAGCGGATCAACGCGCGCTTGGACAATGACTTCGGTCTCGAGCGCCATTAAATCCGCAGCCGCGCGGCGATGAAGAACCGTGTGGGCCGGGCCCTGGCGATCATGGTTCGCTGGGGCATGCGATTCAGAGCCGGCACGGCCAAGTGCCCTTCTTGGTCGGCGTGGTGCCGTTACTGAACACCGGATAGCGGCCCGCCCCGGAAAGGGGTCCTGCCCGTCCGGCGCGCTCAAT
>VYEH01000423.1 GCA_009843005.1 Pseudomonadota bacterium
TGCAAGCCGGGTCGCGGGTGCGGCGGCATCGGCCCAGGCGGTGTAGGTTCTGCCCAGCCAGGTGGCCCGGTACTCGAGCAGGCCCTGCTCCAGGGAAACATCGAAGTCGATGCCCGCAATGGACGATTCGCCGGGAAAGTCCAAACCACCCCAGGGCATCATCATGACGGTCCGGTCATCGACTGTCGCGGGCAGGACGGGCAAGTCCTGGGCCGCGCCCGGAGTTGCAATCAACGCGATCACGACCGGGAACAAAAGACGGAAAAAGAGCTTCATATTCATCGTGTACTTCTCATGGGTTAATCGTGGCTGTACGCGCCGAATCGCCGAATCGGTCAATTGATTCAGGCGATTGGCATTATTCTGGCTGGACCTTTGCCGGGGCATTCTAGCCGTGTTCGCGTCGAGCCGTTCGGACGCAGGGCGCACCCCTCGCCGGATCAGAACTCGAACCGCAGACCGAGGCGTATTCGGTATACCGAACGCGAGCGGCTGGCGATCGTCCTGGGTTTGGCGTCGAAGGTGTTGAAGCGGTAGACGCAGTCGGTGCGGGCCTGGCAGGCCGATCGGGGGGCGTCGCCGGTGAGCGCGGGCGCGGCGTCCACGCCCCGCGCCGCCACGTCCGCGGCGCGGACCAGGTCGGCGCGCACGATCGCCGCCTGGCCGTTGTTCGGGCCGAAGTCGAAGCGCCCCCAGTCGTCGTTCAGCAGGTTGGGAAAGTTTTCCACGTCCAGCACCAGCCGCGCCCGGTTATCGCCGACGAAACGGGCCAGCCCCGCCGGGCCCGGCAGTTCGACCTGAAGGCGCAGGTCCCAGACGCGGTTCCAGCCGCCGGTTTCGGAGTAGGGCGCGTGGATTCCGGGCGTGACCCCCGCGATGTACGCCTCGAAGCCGCCGCGGTCGAACGTGGAGGCGTACGCCACGGCCGGGTCGTCCGCCGACGGGATGTACAGCGGGTCCGCGTCGTAGGGGCTTTCTCCGGCGCCGGCGCGGCCGAACAGCGCGTTGCCGCGGTCGACATCGAAGGTATAGGTGAACAGTCGCCCGGAAAAGACCCGCCCGAAGATGTCCAGCCGGGCGTCCAGCGGCCCGATGGCGCGCTCGTAGCCGAGGCGCAGTTTCCACGAATGCGTCGTCTGGTGGGGCGAGCGGCGCGCGTCGGGCGCGTTGCGGTCGGTCACGGTGAGGGCGCGCCAGTTGGAGATGCCCCGGGCCGATGTGCCCTCCGCCACCGCTTCCACGTCCTGCCAGGCGTAACTGGCGGAGAAGTCCAGGCCGAAGTCGTAGTCTTTTGAGACCGCGAACGAAACGGCGTGGGCGCGCCCCCCGCCATGGTTGCCGAGCGCGGTGAGGTTGAGGTAGCCGAGGTCGTCGAGGTCGGCGTATACGGTCCGCCCGTCCGGCGCCTCGCCCGTGGGCTGTGCCGCCGCCAGGCGGGTGTGCGCGAAGTTGCGCCACAGGAAGCTCCGGTGGGCGCGGGTGTGCAGGTACTGAACGGTGCCGAGGAAGTCACGCCCCAGGCCCGGCAGGTCGAAGGAATGCTGTACGCGCAGCGACGCCTTCCAGTCCGCCGGCGCCTCGAAGTCTTCGTCGATGGCGTCCACCGGCACGGCGGCGCCCGCGGCCACGCGCTGGCGCAGGGCTTCCGGCACCGAGAAGGGCGTGACGCCGGTGGCTTGGCCGAGGCGCGCAAACACCACCGGCGGCTGAAACGCGTTGGATATCCACACCTTCGGCTCGCCCCCGGCGAACAGCCCCACGCCGCCGGATATCACCGTGCGGGCGAAGCCCGAGTAGCGCAGCCCCAGCCGTGGCATCCACAGCGCCGTACCGTCGAGGTTCGCGTCGGTGCGCACGCCGTAGTCCGCGAAGACGGCGTCGCTGTAGGCCGGCGCGTCGCCCTGCGCGAGGCGTTCGTAGCGCACTCCGGCGGTCAGCTCCAGGTCCGGCGATACCGCCCACGCATCCTGCACGAAGAAGGCGCGCCTGCCGTAGCCCCAGTCCGCCGCCGCGTCCCGCGGGTCGTTGGTGACCGCGTTGACGTAGTCCACCCGGGCGACCCCGCCGCGCACCGCCGCAAGGCCGTCGAACACGAACCGGCCTCGCGAGCCCGGCACGAACAGGTTGTACAGGTCGAAGCGCTCGAACTCCACGCCCGCCTTGAGCAGGTGATCGCCGAACAGGTAGTCGATGTCAGCGTAGACCTGCACGCGCTCGTCGTCGTACTCGTTGGCGTGGCGGAAGCGGTCGCAGCCGGCCGTGAGCGTCACGGGCTCCGTCAGCAGCCCGTCAAGCGCGGTGCCGGCCACCTGCGCCGGCGCCAGGTCGAACTCCAGCGCGCCCACCTCGGGGCCCGCCCGGCAGACCTGGCCCCGCACGAACGTCTTGCGGCTGAGGCGCACCGCGCTCGACAGGCGGTCCGTCCAGTCCGAATAGACCTGCAGCGACAGCGCGTCAAGCTCCGTGGGCACGTCGTACCAGGCGGACTCGAAGCGGCTCGCCTGCCAGCGGGTGTCGGTTTCCTCGGCGCGCTGCCAGCTCAGCGAGAGCCGGTGCGCCGCGGAGAGGTTCCAGTCCAGCTTCGCCAGCGACCGCTTCGAACCGGTCGGCGTGCCGGTGGCGGCCCTTCCGAGGGGATCGTAGCCGTAAGTTTCCTCCACCACCCGGCCGAGCGCGTCGAAGAGCTCGGGGCGGATGCCGCTGGCGGTATCGAAGGCGGTGAAGTCCACGGGCGATGCGGACTCGAACTCGTCGTAGGAGAGGAACACGAACAGGCGGTCCCTGACCAGGGGGCCGCCGATCGACAGGCCGGCCTCGGTCTCCGTGAACGGCGCCGGGGCGAACTCTCCGCCGTCGTAGCGCTCCCCCACCAGGCCGTCGTCGTGGCGGTAGAGAAAGGCGGCGCCCTCCCACTCGTTGCCGCCCGAGCGGGTGGTGATCTGCACCAGCCCGCCGGTGAAGCCGGCGGCGGCCACCGAGTAGTCCGAAGCCACCAGCGAGACCGACTCCACCGCATCCAGGTTGACGGGCGAGCGCTCGGTGGCGTAGGTGTTGGCGCCCAGGCCGAAATCGTCCTGCTGCAGCACGCCGTCGATGGCCAGGCCGTTGAATCGCGGATTGGCCCCGGCGACCGCCAGGTGCCCCACGCCGTCGGACTGCGCCAGCGGATCCGTCAGCAGCGTGCGGATCGCGTCCCTGTGGATCGCGGGCTGCCTTTCGATGTCGGAGGACGTAAAGGCCGAGCCCACGCCGTTGTTGAGATCATGCGCCGGGGGCGCCGGCGCGGTGACCACGATCTCCTCATCGGCCGCGTATTCGAGCACGACCGCCAGGGGACTCTGCGCGCCGGGACGCAGCGTCACGCCCTCGATACGCGCGTCGCGAAACCCGGCGGCGCGGAAAACGATGTCGAACGGCCCGCCCACCCGCAGGCCGCCCTGGAAGAACGCGCCGTTGTCCAGCGTCAACGCCAGCGCCCCGGTGCCCGAGGGCCGGTGCACGATGGAGACCTGCGCACCCGCCACGCCGGCGCCGTCC
>VYEH01000213.1 GCA_009843005.1 Pseudomonadota bacterium
CGAGGCCGAGGGGGCCAACCCCATCATCCTGAACCCGTTCTTCGCCGCCAGCACTCGAGTCCGGTCCAGCATCGTCGTCTTGCCGGTCCGGGCATAGCCCTGCACGCCCCCACGGCCCCCGACACCCTTACGGCCGCCGTGCGAGCCGCCGCCAAGCACTCACTAGACAGCACGAGATATTCCCGCGAATGTGCTACGAAACATTTTGCGCAAACAGCGAGAGCGTCGGTGACGCCTTCGCGGCGCGCCCGATCGATGCTCAACCGGGCCGACGCCGGCGGCTGTGGATCCGATCTTGCAAAGGCAAGCAAAGATCCGTCACCCGCCGGTCGGGTGGAGTGTCGGCCTGGGTCTTGCGGTAAATCTCCATGCAGGGTCCTTCGCCGATCGACTCCCCGCTACCTGGTAGCCACTCATCGCACAAGCGCAAATAGGCCTTCGAAATGCCCTCGTAGGGACCGACAAACCGGTGCACGGCGTGGCGTCCGCCGCCGATCGGGCCCAGGACAATTCCGGGCGGCGGCTCCTGATCCGTGCGCAGTTCCACGCAAGCGTCGCAACGTAGCCGTTCGGGCGCCACCGTCTCGGGGTCGTCCCAGGAGAGTGTGAGGACCCGTCCGGTCGGCACGCCGATCGCCCCCGCCCACCTGAACAGGCGTTTGAAGCACGGCCCCACATCCGCGTAGGGGCCGACATGGCGAATCCGCGCCACCCGAATGGAGTTCAGTTGTTCGATGCGGACATCCATGGTGTGTGCTCGGATTCGATCGCGGGTCGGTACGCACGGGGCGCGGGAGCGAAATCGTACACCAGCCGTTACCCCTACGGGCGTTTTCCTGAAACGCGTGCCGCGGCGATTCACCCCTTCAACCGGTGCGCAGTGTGGAATCGCCGCCCGAAGCGCGGCAGCCGGACACGGTGACACTCGGGGCGCCGCAGGCATTGTGCCCCGTGGATTACCGTCCGATTGCGGCCAACAGATCCTTCACGGCCAACGGCCAGCGCACCCGCCAGCGCCTGTCCCTCCAAACCGTCCGTTCGCCGGTGCCAGGTTGGAGATCGATGTCCGCGGCGATGGGCCTGAAAGGGGCCAATTCTCCGGCGAGCGGCTTCAATGCCAGCACGTCGGCAAGCGAGCCCAGCCGCCGCAGAGCGGGCGCCCACCCCAACCGGCGGGCCCGGTCCATCAGAAATTTGGCTTGAAGGCCCGGGGCCGCGACCGCGAGCGACTCCGCCAGCACCGAAACCCTCCGACAAGCCCCGTGTGCCCTGAAGGCCTTGCCCAACGCACTCAGCGGCCAGCTATATACATGGAAACACGTATACAGGCGGATACGCGACCGACGCGGCAGCATCCGCGGCAAAATCAACGAGACAACAAAATCAGACAGGATCGGAGGGGCGTGAAGTTCCTTCTACAGGCGACACTCGTAAGAGTCTGATCAACATCCCAACTGCCGAAAGGATACCGATTTTCTGAACCCCCTGTGGAGTCGGACCGTTTGCGCGACTATATTACCGCGAGCGCCTCGTGCAGCCTGGCCAGCGCGAGCGTATCCCTGGCGCAATACGCGCGCAGGTCTGCAAAGGTCCAATTCCGTTCCTGCGGGTCTCCGTTCGCCAACGCCATCTGGTAGCGTGCCGCGGCCGTCTGTCCGTCCGTGATCGCGAGGTCATCGTAGCCGGCACCGGGCACGAGTACGGCAAGCACGTTCTTGATCGAGAACGAGCCTCGAAATTCCGGGTGATAGTAACCGTTCCTCACTACCGGCAGCAGGTCCAGAAGCCGGGCTTCGATGGCGCGAAGTTGTTGAGCGCGGTCAGGCAATGCCGCCGCCAGGGAACGCAGGACCTGACGCTCATAATTCGAATAGGTGCAGATACTGCCGCGGTGCCCCAGGGCTTCAATCAGACGGTCGGCAAGCCTAGGTCGCGGGTCGCTGTCGCCTTCGTGCAAGTAGTCCACATGATCTGGCTGTGTACCGGCACCTTGCGTATGCACCGAGAATAGAAACGGAATCGCGTCGTACGGGCGCGTCCCGGCGAAGCGGGGTATGGCGGGAGAAAAGGCCTCGAAGTCAAGGTATCGGACCGGCGGGACCACCCGTGCCATCTCGTGCTGAACGTCGCCATGGACGATCGCGCGATCTTCCCGCACGGCCGTGCGCACGATTCGCTGCAAATGAGTCAGCGGGAAATCTGCCGGGATGTCCCGAATCTCCTCGATGCCCCTGGCCTTCAGTTCGCTGCGCCGCCCGCCGTCGAGCCACGGCAACTCGTCCACACCGTGATCGGGGTGCACGAAATCCCGCGTGCAATGCGCATGGTAGGGGCACTCGTACGGCACAAAGCAATGATCACCGGGCTCGATAGCCGGCGCATCCCGTTGCGCGAGGATGGCCAGCATGGCTGACACGTTCGTGCCGATGCCGTCGAGCAACGCGTTCGCCTCTTTCGTGACGGGATGCAGCGTGAACAGCGCATCGATGTCATGCTCGGCACCTTCATAAACGTAGTGCCTGTTGAGCGTGAGCACGCCCGCCTCGCGGACATCCAGTCCCGCGCCGCGCAGCACCCACAGCTGCACGGCCGTGTCCAATACGAACAGGTGCTTGAGCCGGGTCGTGGACTTGACTTCCACGAGCCGCCAGCCGCTGTGAGGCAACCGTTCGAGCACGTCCGCGCGGACTAGGACACCCTGGTGGATAAAGGCGGGCTCGAACAGCGCGGAAGCGGTTCCTGCTTCGAGCAACTGCCGGGTTTCGGCAAGCGCGTCGGCGGTATGGCGGTGGTCATGCGCCACGAGGCGCCCGCCAGGGTAGCGCCGGCAGGCCATCTCGCCGACCTCGTGCCCTGTGGCGAATATCGCCTTCAGCGTGTCGTCGGGCTCAGCTGCCAACTCCCGCGCATGTGTGTCGTGCCACAGTTTCAGGTGACACTGGTCGCCGGACATGTAACGCGACTTGGAGAGCCTAGGTACCTGCGTCATAGCTGATCGGCTGCCTTTTATGGAGCTGACAGCCCCGGGTCTTCAGTCCACCCCCTGAGAGATTTGGCGAATACGCGGCCCAACTCGCCGTACCGTTGCACGATATCCGCCACATCCTCAAAGTAAATGTATTCGAAGCCCGGCTTTGGATCGCTTTCGCGTGGCTGGATGTAGATGACCCGCGTGTGTTTCAGTTTTCCTTCGAAGGCGGGTTTCACTAGCTCAAGCGCTTTGGTCGTCCAGTAAGGCTTCGGTTGAGGATAGAACGTCATTTCATTCAGCTTGCCCGGATCGGAAATCGTAACGAGTTCTAGCTTGTCAAGAAGATGCAATAGATGAACGTATTTTCTTCTATTGCAGTCCTTGCTCCGGCATATTTCGAAGATGCCATCCACAAGCGGTGCAAGCCCCATGCCGCAAGCGTCACGCAGATGGCTTTCCTGATCCGCGCTTTTTGAGCTCATGTCGGTCTTCAGTTCAACCAGAAACGCCGTTTTGCGGTCCATCGAAAACGCGACGTAATCCACTTTTTTGGACTGG
>VYEH01000035.1 GCA_009843005.1 Pseudomonadota bacterium
TCTTTCCCTCTGCCCTTCGGCATCAAGGTGGGAGGCGTCCATTCCATTCTCCTGCAAGGCCCCTGGGGATATCGGCACACCTGCCCTTTTAGACGATACTAAGTAAGCACCGCCAAGTCGTCAAAAGATCACATGGTCTTTGGGCGCAAATCCGGATAATGGGCGCTGTGGAGGACGGACATGCAGAAATTGCCCACTACCCACCCGGATTCACCGCACGCCGGATGTGCGCCATCAAATCCCCCGCCAGCAGTCCACGCTCGCCGCCTTCAGCGGCAGCGTCGCCGCAGGCCGCGTGGATCCACACACCGGCCCGGGCGGCCGCGCCGATGTCTCCGGATTGCACCAGGAGTCCTCCCAGGATCCCGGCCAGTACGTCGCCCATGCCGGCCGTTGCCATGCCAGGATTGCCCCTGTCGCATAGTTCAATGGTGACCCCATTCGGCGCCGCCACGAGCGTACCCGCCCCCTTGAGAACGACTACCGCCTGGTACCGGTCCGCGATTTGCGTTGCGGCGCGCAGACGGCTCGCCTGAATCTCCCGGGCTGACGTTTCAAGCAGTCGGCCCGCCTCTCCCGGATGGGGCGTCAGCATCCACCCGCTCCTTGCCCGGCCGTCCTCGGCCAGCAGGTTCAAGCCATCCGCATCCAGAACAACCGGCAGTTCGCTGGCCAGCACCTGTTCCCATACCGCACGCGCCCAAGCTGACTGGCCAAGCCCGGGTCCAAGGACAACACCGTCGGCCACCTGCAGCCAGGGGTCCAGCTTCTGTGCATCGTCGATTGCCGCGCACATCACCTCGGCTCGACCGGCCATCACAGGACCCACGGAATCAGGATGAGTCGCTACGCGTACCAGGCCGGCGCCCGAACGAAGCGCGGCTTCGGCGGCCAGGCGAATGGCGCCGGACATGCCCGGACCGCCGCCCACCAGAAGGAGGCTGCCCGCGTCCCCCTTGTGCGTGGTGCGCGGGCGAGGCGGCAGTACGGACCGCACATCGGTACTTGTGATCCTTCGAATCGGAGCCTTGACCTGCGCATGAGCGGCAGGAGGTATGTCCAGACCGGCGAACTCCAGCGCGCCGGTGTAGTTAGCTCCTTCACCGACGAACAGGCCCTGCTTGAGCCCGACGAAGGTGACGGTGAGGTCGGCATGGACGGCAGTGCCCAGCGGCAACCCGGTATCGGCTTGAAGCCCGGTGGGAATGTCCAGCGCCAACACGGGGCGCCGGGCGGCCTCCATGGCGATCACAGCGGCGAGAAAGTCGCCGCGCAGTTCACGGTCCAGACCGCTCCCGAGAAGTCCATCGACCAAGATGTCCTCTTCGGGTACGCGGCCCGCATCGAACGGCTCAAACGACCCGCCTTGCTGTCGATAGTGATGCCACGCGCGTGCCGCATCCCCGGAAAGCCGATCCGGCGGAACGACGGCAATGACTCTGACGCTCAATCCGAGGTCTTCGGCCAGACGCGCCACCACATAACCGTCGCCCGCGTTATTGCCCGCTCCGCAGTACACCGCCGCCGACTGCGCTGCGGGCCAGCGCCGGCGCAACGCCGCCACCGCCGCCTCGCCGGCGCGGCACATCAGCGTGTAGCCGGCGATCCCCATCTCCTCAATGGCTATCTTGTCGAGGGTGCGGACTTGATCGGCTGTGTAGACTGCCGTCGGGAGTCGGGAACGGACCACATCCATAGGGCGAAATACCAGGGACTTATTACAGGGGTTGACAATCAGGCCCAACGGCATGAGCCGTCAACCCATGTTTATGAGTCCCATATACTAACGTGTCCGTCTCGCCCGACCTTCACGGACCGCGCAGGCGCCGAACACCCCCACTACAGCGATGCGAACTGACGACGCAACCAATCCGATCCCGGCGGCCACTATCGCTGCGGAAATGGACAAGGCGCAACTTGCAGAGCTGGCCGATGCCATCAAGCGTCAGGGCCGGGCTCTCGGATTCCAGCAGGTCGGCGTTGCCGGCGTGGACCTCGGCGAAGCCGAATCCCGCTTCAGGTCATGGCTTGCCCGCGGCTTTCATGGCGAGATGGGTTACCTCAGCCGGCACGGCAGCAAACGCACGCGGCCAGCGGAACTGGTTCCCGGCACGGTGCGCGTGATCTCGGCAAGAATGGATTACTGGCCCGGCGGGAGCGCCGATGCAGAAGAAATGCTCGACCGGTCACCTCACGCCTACGTATCGCGCTACGCCCTGGGGAGGGATTACCACAAGGTGCTGCGCTCCCGCCTGAAGCGTCTGGCCGAGTTCATCCGGGTTCGGGCCGGGGGCGCCGGCTACCGGGTATTCGTGGACAGCGCCCCGGTCCTGGAGAAACCCCTGGCGCAAAACGCCGGCCTGGGCTGGATCGGCAAACATACCAACCTGTTGAACGCGAACGCGGGTTCGTGGTTTTTTCTTGGCGAGCTGTTTACCGACATTCCCCTCCCCGTGGACGAGCCCGCCACGGACCATTGCGGGAGCTGCAGGGCCTGCATCGATATCTGTCCCACCGGCGCCATCGTCGCTCCCTACGTTCTCGACGCGCGACGGTGCATTTCATACCTGACGATCGAACTGCGCGGCAGCATTCCCGAGGAGTTCCGGCCCGCCATCGGCAACCGGGTCTTCGGCTGCGACGACTGCCAGTTGGTCTGCCCCTGGAACAAGTTTGCCACGCTAAGCGGGGAAGCGGATTTTGCCGCACGCCACGGTCTCGACGTTGCACTGCTTGTCGACCTGTTCCGCTGGAGCGAAGCCGACTGGGACGCCGGCACCCGTGGCAGCGCTCTGCGCCGCGCCGGCTACGAGGGATGGCTGAGGAATCTGGCGGTCGCCCTGGGCAACGCGGAGACGTCACGGGAGGTCGTCGCCGCGCTGCGGGAACGGATCGATCACACCTCGGACGTGGTGCGGGAACACGTCCTCTGGGCCTTGCGGCAGCACCGATCTACTGTCGCAGAAACCGTGACTGCGGACGCCTGATCCGTCCGGGCATCCAGGCTCGACACCCGCCGGCGGCCAGCGCTAGATTCGAAGGTTATCGATCAGTCGCGCCTTGCCCAACCAAGCCGCCGCAAGAACGATCAGGTCATCGCCGCCGGACTCCATACCGTTGGGCCGGCTCAGGTCCCCCGCCCGGCGAACTTCCACGTATTCGGGATCGAATCCTGCCGCCTGCAACGCCCGGGAAGCCTGAGCTTCCAGGGCACGCATATCATGTTCTCCGTCGAGCAGCGCCTCCCGAACGCGCTTCAATTCGCCATGCAACTTCGGCGCCGTGCGACGCTCGGACGCGCTCAGATAGCGATTGCGGGAACTCATCGCCAGCCCATCCCGCTCCCGCTTGATGGAGCCGCCCACCACCTTGATCGGAAGCTGAAGGTCCCTGACCATGCGGTGCAGCATTACGAGCTGCTGATAATCCTTTTCCCCCAGCACCATGACGTCGGGGGAAACGATGCCGAGCAGCCGCAGGACCACCGACGAGACTCCTTCGAAATGTCCGGGGCTGCTCGCGCCGCAC
>VYEH01000256.1 GCA_009843005.1 Pseudomonadota bacterium
CGGATCCGCTGGCGCCAACCATCGTCATCATGCCCATGGGCATGGCCTTGATTTCGCGTTCGATTCCGGCGGCTCGGGCCGCCTGCCAGACTTCCTCGGTGGTCGCTTCCTCGCGGTGCGCGACGATGTTGTCCCAGAGATCGTGGGGATGGAGCCGCACCGACTGGGGAACGGCGCCGATCTTCCGGCGCACCTGCTTCAGGTTCAGGTGCCTCAGATCGCGCCCGTCGTAGTAGACCGCGCCGGCGGACGGCCGATCGACTCCGAGCGCGAGCCGGAACAGGGTGCTCTTGCCGGCGCCGGACTCGCCGGCAATCGCGATAAATTCGCCGGGACGGGCGCGAATCGTGACATCGTCAAGAATCAGCGGGCCGTCCGGATCGTAGCGGAAGGAAATACGGTCGAACAGGACTTCGCCGCCCAGACGTTCAACCGGCTCTCCTTCCACCGCCGCTTCAGGAACCGTGGCGAGCAGCGGGCGCATCTGGTCGAACGCGGGCAGCATGGCCGCAATGGTTCCGAAGGTCTCGCCGAGCCGGGCGATTGCGGACTGGAAAACGATAAATACCGTGTAGACGACAAGAAAATCGCCTACAGGTATATTCCTGTCTCCCACCGCTACCGCGGAGAAAAGCAGTACGCCGCCGGCAAGAAAGGGAAGCGCAGCAGCGAATGCCCGCGAATGCCCCTCGAGAGCGTCCAGTTCAATTTCCGCGCGTTTCTGCTCGCGATAATCCCGGGCCCAGATGGCGAAAGCCGACCCTTCCGCGTTTTCCACACGCAGCTTGGCGATGCCCTCCACGATCTGGAACAGCCGGCCGGCTACACGGCGTACTGCGCTGATCATGCGCCCACGCGGCGCAATCTGGCGTAACCCGATAGCGATGGTGACCAGCAGGGAAACCAGGCTGAAGACGAGCGCGATGATCCCGAGGGTGGCGTCGTAGAGGAAAATGACGGCAAAAACCGGCAGCAGGAAAATGATCGACAGCAGGCTGTCGGCTATGACCCCCTGCAAGCCATCTCGTAGATTCTGGAATGTCATTCCCGACATGGCCAGGTCGCCGGCGGGATGACGGTGCAGAACGCTGGACGGAAGCCGCATGAGGCGGTCCCAGAAAGCAGCTTCGACCCTCGAGGCCGAGCGTCCCTCAAGCCGCATCAGCGCCGATCCCTGCAACAGGTGCAGCAGCGCGCCGAACAGGCCGAACAGCGCCAGCGTCACGGCCACTACGTAGAGCGCTCCGGCGCTTCCTCCCGCCACGACATGATACGCAACGAACCCGCGCGCGAGAGCCGGAACCAGATTGAGCAGGCCGCCCGGAAGCCCGGCAAGCACCAGTCGCAGCAGGTCCGCGACTGAGCCTTGCATGGCGATCCCCAGCAGGTCTGCGGGTTTCACGCTCCTCGACGGCAATGGCCGGTAGAACATCCAGGCTTCCTGTTGCAGCGCGGCGGCGCGGTCCGCGCTCAGCCGGACACTGCGCTTGCTGACCGGGTCGATTTCCCGGTAGCGCCCGAACATCCCCGGCAACAACGCAACGGGCTGGCCGTCCCCGGCGCGAAATGCCAGCAGTGCGCTGCTGTCTCCGCGCCTCCAGTTGCCCTCAGCATCAAGGCGCACGCGCCGGGCGCGTACCCCAGACGCGTCAAGAACATCCACGAGGCCGATCGGAGCATCCGAAGGCCGGGAGCGCGCTGGAATACTGAAATCGATTCCTTCATGGCGGCCGACGATTTGCAGGGCATCCGCCAGGGCCGTGTCCTCGACCCTGGCAACCCGGTCGATGGGCAGGTCATAGATATTGAACAGCCGCTGCCGGGCAGCCGTTTCGGCGGTACGCCGGCTGGTTGTCCGCTCGCGTTCGAGATTCGCGTCATCAGCCACCGCGAGCCGGCGGTTAAGTCGTTCCAGGTTAAAGGCAACTGCGTGAAACGAGGCGAGCGCCGGCAGCAACATGCCTTGCCGCGCAAGTGTTTCGGTTGATTTGCTCGAAACCGTTGCCTCGTCGAACAAGGTGAGCCAGTTCGTACGCGTGAGTGGTATCAGCGCTTCGTGCGGACCGTCTGCCTCGGCAAGTTGCGCCGGATCAACCATATCCATGAACAGGCTTGCCCCCAGGGACGGTCCGGATACCCATACCACACCGCGCCGCACGGATAGCGTGCAAGGGGTCAGGGACTGGGTCAGCCCCGGTTTGGCCAGCGCAGTCGGACGCGGCAGGTGGCTGACAAAACGCGCAAGTGTCTCAGTTATCGCGGTCAGCCAGGTATCGGCCTGTCCCGCCAGTTCTGCCGGATGAACCTCGGTCAGCAGGGATGCCGGCAGGCGTTTCAGAAGGGTGCCCGGCAAGCCCTTGGCGACCAGGCTGAGCGTGGTGTCTTTGCCATCGTTATCCTGTTCGTCCGGGACGACACCCGGCAACAACCTGCCTGATTCGCAGCGCAGCAGGTGCTGTGGCGGCGCCTGCTCCACCCCATCCTTGAATTCGGTTAAAAACAGGTCGACAACGCCCTGCTCGATGAACCAGACACTGTCCGCATCGTCCAGCTTTACCGGCAGGTTGCCGGCGCAAGGCACGGATGTGCCGGAGCGGGCGGCGAGTTGGCCTATTGATGCGTGTTCCGGCATGGCGTCCTGCATCAGCCCGATTTGACCAGCTTGTAATACGTGCCGGGCTGTTCCGCAATCAATTCATCGTGGGTGCCGCGCTGCACTTCGGAGCCCTTGTCGAGTACGATGATCTCGTCGCAATCCCGCACCGTGCTCAACCGGTGCGCCACGATCAGGCAGGTGACGCCGCGACGCCGCAGGGCATCATCGACGTATTCCTCCGTCGCGGCATCGAGGGCGCTGGTCGCCTCGTCCAGGATGAGCACTGTCGGATTGCCCACCAGGCCGCGGGCGATTTCCAGCCGCTGCCGCTGACCCCCGCTGAAATTCACCCCGCCTTCCTCGACCAGGGTTGCATATCCCTGCGGCCTGAGCAGTATTTCCTCATGGATGCTGGCGTCCCGCGTTGCGGCAACGATAACCTCATCCGGAACGGCCGGGTTCCACAAGGTGATATTGTCCCGTACGGACGCGGAAAAGAGTACGGCCTCCTGGTCCACCATGGAAATGGACCGCCGCAGCACTTCCTCGGGAATCTCATCCCGCGGGTGGCCGTCAAACAGGATTTCACCAGACCAGGGTTGATAGATTCCCGAAACGAGACGCGCCACGGTTGACTTGCCTGAACCGCTGGGACCAACTATGGCAACTCGCTGACCCGGCTTGATTACCAGATTAAAGTTTTCCAGCAAAGGTTTTCTGCTCTTGTTGTAACCGAAGGTGACGTCACGCAGTTCGAGACGGCCTGCAAGCTGGAGCCGGCCGTTGAACGTGGGGATTGACTGCGATTCCGGGCTTCGGCGACTGAACACCGGATCTTCAGCGGTCCTGGAAACGTCTTCGAGCCTCTGCAAATCGGTTTCCAGCGCCTGGCGTTTGTCGGCGAACTCCAGGAAACGCCCGACCGGC